>CAJXKX010000031.1 GCA_913055965.1 uncultured Roseovarius sp. | reverse complement strand
CACAACCGCCGCGGCGCGCCCGAGCCTCAGCACCACGGTGAGCGCGGGCTCGCACGGGGTGAACGGCGGCGTGCGCACGGGCGTGCGAATCGGCGGCGTGAATATCGGCGTGGGGGCGGGGCTGTGAAGTGGCTGTGGCTCGCGCTTGCCATCTGGGGGGCGGTGCACCCGATGTCGTGGTTTCTGGCGTGGTTCAACGCCAACGGCTACGACCTGATGGCGATGGTCGATGCCTGGCATGTCAACGCGGCCACGTCCGGGCTGGTGTGGGATCTGACCATCGCCGCCGTGGCGCTGACCGTCTGGGTGATCGCCGAGAGCGTGGCGGAGCGGCGCTGGCTGGGTCTCCTGGCGATCCCGGCAACCTTCGGGATCGGGGTCAGTTGCGGGCTGCCGCTTTACCTGTTCCTTCGCGGCTTGCGCGGACGGTGAGCGGGCAGGGTATTTTTGCCAAGAAGAAACCGGCTTGGAGTGGGATAGGCGCGCCGAATGGATCATTTTCTCTATCGTGACGGCGTGCTGCATGCCGAGGACGTGGCCCTGCCGGAGATCGCGGCGGAGGTGGGCACGCCGTTCTACTGCTATTCCACCGCGACGCTGACGCGGCATTTCCGGCTGTTCGACGAGGCGCTCGAGGGCGTCGATCACCTGGTCTGCTACGCGATGAAGGCGGCGAGCAACCAGGCGATCCTGCGCACGCTGGCGGCCTTGGGCGCGGGGATGGACGTGGTCTCGGGCGGGGAATACCTGCGCGCGCGGGCGGCGGGCGTGCCGGGCGAGCGCATCGTGTTCTCGGGCGTGGGCAAGACCCGCGACGAGATGCGGCTGGCGCTGGAGGGCGGCGTGCGGCAGGTCAATGTCGAGAGCGAGCCGGAACTGCGCGCGCTGAGCGAGGTGGCGGCAAGCCTCGGCGTGGTGGCGCCGATCACCGTGCGCGTGAACCCTGACGTGGACGCCAGGACCCACGCCAAGATCGCCACCGGCAAGAGCGAGAACAAGTTCGGCATTCCCATATCGCGTGCCCGTGAGGTCTATGCCGAGGCCGCCGCCCTGCCGGGGATCGAGGTGGTGGGGATCGATGTGCATATCGGCAGCCAATTGACCGATCTGGAGCCGTTCCGGCAAGCCTATCGCAAGGTGGCGGACCTGACCGGGGCGCTGCGCGCCGATGGCCACGATATCCGGCGGCTCGACCTGGGCGGGGGGCTTGGCATTCCCTACACGCGGTCGAACGAGGCCCCGCCCCTGCCGGTGGAATACGGCGCGATGATCCGCGAGGAACTGGGGCACCTGGGCTGCGAGATCGAGATCGAGCCGGGGCGGCTCATCGCCGGGAATGCCGGGATCCTGGTCAGCCGGGTGATCTATCTCAAGCAGGGGGAGGGGCGCGATTTCCTCATTCTGGACGCCGCGATGAACGACCTGATCCGGCCTGCCATGTATGACGCGCATCACGATATGGTGCCGGTGATCGAGCCCGCGCCCGGCACCGAGCAGGCCCCGCATGACGTGGTCGGCCCGGTCTGCGAATCGGGAGATACCTTCGCGCGGGGGCGGATGCTGCCGCCGCTGGCCGAGGGCGATCTGGTGGCGTTCCGCAGCGCCGGAGCCTATGGCGCGGTGATGTCGAGCGAGTACAACACCCGGCCTCTCATCCCCGAGGTTCTGGTGCATGGGCGTGACTTTGCCGTGATCCGGGCCCGCCCGACCTTTGACGAAATGATAAATCGCGATACCATCCCCGAATGGCTCTGACGCGGTGGGCGCGCCGGGGCCCGGCAAGGGAGCGGTTTCGCAGATGGCCCGATCCGGCGATCCCCTGAAAGAGACGATGGCGCGGCTGCGGCCCGCCCTCGCCCTGACATGGGCGGGGCTTGTGGCCGAACGGGTGGCGCGGGCGTTCTGGCCGCTGCTGAGCCTCGTGGCCGTGGCGGCGGGGGCGGTCTTTCTCGGGCTGCACGAGCAGGCCGGGCCGGTCGCGCTGCGCATGGCGGCGGGCGGGCTGGCGCTGGGCCTGCTCTTGCTCGGGGCGCACGGGGTGCGGCGGCTGCGCTGGCCGCGCCGCGCCGATGCGCTGGCGCGGCTCGATGCGTCGCTGGCCGGGCAGCCGCTCGCCGCGCTGGGCGATCAGCAGGCGGTGGGACGCGGCGATGCGGCCTCGGCGGCGCTGTGGCGGGCGCATCAGGCGCGCATGGCCGCGCGCGCGGCGGGGGCACGCCACGTGCCGCCCGACCTGCGGCTGGCGCGGTTCGATCCTTACGGGCTGCGCCATGTCGCGCTTCTGGTGCTGGTGATCGGGCTTGTCTTCGGTTCGGTCTGGCGCGCGGGCACGGTGGCGCAGATGGGTCAGGGCGGTGCCGGTGGTGCCGCGCTGGCGCAGGGCCCGGCCTGGGAAGGCTGGATCGAGCCGCCGCGCCATACCGGCCTGCCGAGCCTGTACCTGGCCGATCAGGATGGCATGATCCGTGCGCCGGTGGGCAGCGAGGTGACGCTGCGATTTTACGGGGCGGAGGGCGCGCTCAGCCTGCACGAGACCACCTCGGGACGCGGGGAAGCCGCGCAGCCGTCGGCCCCCGAGCAGAGCTTCGAGATCGCCCGCGACGGCGTGCTGCGCATCGACGGTCCGGGCGGTCGCGGCTGGGAGGTGACGGCGCTTGCCGATGTCGCGCCGCGCGTGGCGGTGCTCGAGGACGAGGCGCGGACCAGCTTTGACGGGCAGATGAGCCAGCCTTTCGAGGCGCGCGACGATTATGGCGTGACCGGTGGGCATGCCATCATCGCGCTCGACGAGGGGCGGCTGTCACGCCGCCACGGGCTCGCCACCGAGCCCGAGCCGCGCGCGCCCATCCGGCTGGACCTGCCGATGCCGATGATGGGCGGACGCGCCGAATTCACCGAGACGCTGATCGCGGACCTGTCGCAACATCCGTGGGCGCATCTGCCGGTGACGCTGACGCTCTCGGTGACGGATGCGCAGGGGCAGGAGGGGCAATCGGCCCCGGTCGAGATGAGCCTGCCCGCGCGGCGCTTTTTCGATCCGCTCGCGGCGGCGGTGATCGAGCAGCGCCGCGACCTGCTGTGGAGCCGCGAGAATGCGGAGCGGGTGACCCAGGTGCTGCGCGCGATCTCGCACCAGCCGAGCGAGGGGCTGTTCCGGTCGAGCGGTGCCTACCTGCAATTGCGGGTGATCCTGCGCAGGCTCGAGGCGATGGTGGATGCGGGCGGACCCGACGAGGCGGGGCGCGACGAGATCGCGCAGGCGCTGTGGGATCTCGGCGTGCTGATCGAGGATGGCGATATCGGCGACGCGCTGGAGCGGATGCGCGCCGCGCAGGAGCGGCTGAGCGAGGCGATGAAGAACGGCGCGAGCGAAGAGGAAATCGCCCGCCTGATGCAGGAATTGCGCGACGCCACGCAGGATTACCTGCGCCAGAAGATGCAGCAGGCGCAGCGCGAGGACGAGAGCGGCGGCGACCAGCAGAGCGCCGAGAACTCCATGCGCATGACGCAGCAGGACCTGCAGGACATGATGGACCGCATTCAGGAATTGATGGAGCAGGGCCGGTTCGCCGAGGCGGAGCAGGCGCTGGAGGAATTCCAGCGCATGATGGAGAACATGCAGGTCACCGAAGGGCAGCAGGGCGGCTCGGAAGGGCAGCAGGCGATGGAGGGGCTGGCCGACACGCTGCGCGAGCAGCAGGGCCTGTCGGACCAGGCGTTCCGTGACTTGCAGGAACAGTTCAACCCCAATGCGCAATCCGGCCAGTCGCAGCAGAACGAGGGGCGTTCGGGCGGCGAGGGCCGTGGTGAGACCCATGACGGCCAGCAGGGCCGTGGCGGCGGCGAAGGCGGCGCGCGCCCCGGCGGCGAGGGCGGCGAGCGGCGCGAGCAGGCCGGAGAGGGCGAAGGCGGATCGCTGGCCGAGCGGCAGGAGGCGCTGCGCCGCCAGCTGGAGCGGCAGCGCGGCGGGCTGCCGCAACTGGGCGGAGAGGCCGGCGAGGCGGCGCGGGGCGCGCTGGAGCGCGCCGAGCGCTCGATGGAAGGGGCCGAAGAGGCGCTGCGCAACGACGATCTCGCGGGGGCGCTCGAGGATCAGGCCGACGCGATGGAGGCGCTGCGCGAGGGGATGCGCAGCATGGGCGAGGCGATGGCGCGCGACAGCGGCCCCGGCGGCCCGCAGGACGGGCGCGGCGATCCGGGGCAGGCGCAGGCCGATCCGCTGGGCCGCGATTCGGGGCAGGGCCGCCACGCGGGCACGCAGGACAACCTGCTTCAGGGCGAGGATGTGTATCGCCGCGCGCGCGACCTGCTCGACGAGATCCGCCGGCGGTCGGGCGAGGGGGCGCGCCCGGATATCGAACTCGACTACCTGCGTCGCCTGCTCGACCGTTTCTGACCGCGCGGGCGGGCGCGCGCGGCTCAGAGTCGCGCGATGAGATCGGCGGCGAGCGCCGAGAGGCTCGCGCGCAGCCCGTCCACCGCCGCGACATAGTGCGCGAGCGAGGCCTCGGCGGCGGGCCAGAGACCGGCGATGCGCGGGGCCATCAGGTAGACCACGAGCGCCGCCACGCTGGCCACCACCGCCAGCCGGAAGCCGGTGCGAAAGCCGCCGCCGCGGCGCTCGGCGGGCATGTCGCGCGGCAGCGACGGGGCGAGAGCCCCGGTCGTGCCATCGCTGGCGCTGAGCGAGGAATTGATCTCGTCGATATCGGGAAAGAGGTTGCGCCGCGAGCCGGTCTCGAGGCGGCGGTCGTCGTCTTCGTCGTCGAAATAATCGTCGGCCTCCTCGGGGTCGTCCCGGGCGGGCGATGTCTCCGGGCCGGTGGGGGGCGCGGCTTCCTCTGCCGGGCCGCCGCGCAGCCGCTGCATCCGGTCGCGCGCCTCGCGCGCGCGGCGCGCCTGGTCGGGTTCGGGTTCGGTCAGGCCGAGATCGGGCTGGGTCTCGATCCGGCCGTCGGCCTCGGCGGCGCGGGCCGCGCGCTCGCGCTGGGCCTCTTCGCGCAGGATGTCGGCCACCGACGGGTCGAGCCGCCGCGCGGACGCCTGAGCGGGGGCGGGCTCCGGCTCGGGTTCGGGCTCGGGCTCCGGCGCGGGGGCCGCGCCGGGGGCGTGTTCGGGTTCGGGGGCCGTGTCCCCGGCGGACGGGTGATCGGGATGGTGCTGAAACCAGGTGGTGCCGCAATTGGAACATTGCACGTCCCGCCCCGAGGCAGGGATCACCGCGTCCGGCACTTCGTATTGCGCCCCGCAGTTCGGACATGTCAGCTTCATCGGGTCACCTGTTACCTGCTCCTCGCCGCCGTTCTCCGGCTCTTTCCGACGGTGGCGCGAGCATAGGCGCTTCTCCGCCAACCGAAAAGAGCAAAGCGAATCATGCGTGCGGCGATTGCACATATGTGGCCTGTGGGGCATGTAGAGGGCTGCGAAGGCGAAGGGCGCGGACCGTGATCGAGCTTGAGGGCGTGGGGTATTCCTATGGCGGCGGGGAGTTGCTGGGCGACGTGTCGCTCAGCCTCGCGCCCGGATCGTTCCACTTTCTCACCGGGCCGTCGGGCTCGGGCAAGACGACGCTGCTCAAGCTGTGCTACGGCGCGCTGGTGCCCACGGCGGGGCAGGTGCGGCTCTTCGGGCAGGACCGCCGCGAGATGAGCCGCGACGATATCGCCATGGCGCGGCGGCGGATCGGCGTCGTGCACCAGGATTGCCAGTTTCTCGATCATCTGGACGTGGCCGAGAACATCGCCCTGCCGCTTGCCGTGTCGGGGCGCGACCTGCTGGCCGAAGAGGCCAACCTGCGCGAACTGATCGGCTGGGTGGGGCTGCGGGCGCGCGCGCAGGCGCGCCCGCCCGAGCTTTCGGGCGGCGAGCGGCAGCGCGCGGCGCTGGCACGCGCGGTCATCATGTCGCCCGACGCGGTGCTGGCGGACGAGCCCACCGGCAATATCGACTGGGAGATGTCCGAGCGCCTGATGCGGCTGCTGATCGAGCTCAACCGCATGGGCAAGACGATCCTCATCGCTACCCATGACCTGGCCCTGATCCGGGCCGCCAAGGCGCATGTGCAGACCCGGGTGCTGCGCATCGCGGGCCGTCGGCTGCAGCTTGCGGGGGCGGACCTGTGAGGGCGATTTCCGGGGTTCTCGCGCAGTTTCTGCCCGGTGACAGCCCCGCCGACCGGGTGGTGCCGCCAAGCGGCTTCACCGCGACGCTGACGCTGTTCACCGCCGCGGCGATGGCCTTTCTGGCGGTGTTCGCGCTGGCGTTGTCGCTGGCCACGGGGCGGCTTGCGGATCGCTGGGGCAACGAACTGGCGCGCACCGCGACGGTGCGCATTTCGGCCCCCGAGGGGCAGATGGCGGCGCAGACCGCGGCGGCGCTGCGGGTGCTCGAGACCACGACCGGCGTGGCAAGCGCGCGCGCGCTCGACGATGCCGAGCAGGCGGCGCTGCTCGAACCGTGGTTCGGCCCCGATCTGCCGCTCGATCAGTTGCCCATCCCGCGGCTGATCGAGGTGACCGAGACCGCGGAGGGTTTCGACGCGCAGGGGCTGCGGCTGCGGCTGGCCGCCGAGGTGCCCGGCGCGGTGCTCGACGATCACACCCGCTGGCGCGATCCGCTGGTGCGCGCGGCGTCGCGGCTGCGGCTTCTGGGCTGGCTGTCGCTGGCGCTGATCGGGGCGGCGACGGCGGCGATGATCACGCTGGCGGCGCAGGCGGCGCTGGCGGCGAATGCGCAGGTCATCACCGTGCTGCGCCTCGTCGGCGCGCAGGACGGCTATATCGCGCGCGCCTTCGTGCGCCGGTTCGCGGCGCGGGGGCTCGCGGGGGGGGCTCTCGGCACGGCGCTGGGCTGTCTCGCGATTCTCGCCCTGCCGCCCGCACGGATCGAGGGCGGATTCCTGACCGGGCTGGGCTTTCAGGGCTGGCACTGGGGGCTGCCGCTGCTGATCCCGCCGCTGGCGGGGCTGGTGGCCCATGCCGCCACCCGTTCTGCCGCGCGCCGCACATTGGAGAAGATGCCATGACTTACGCGCTGCAATGGCTGCGCTCGCTCGTGTTCGTGGGCCAGATGTACCTGATGATGGTGGTGCTGGGGATCGTGTTCCTGCCCTGGGCGCTGCTGAGCCCGCGCGGCGCGCGCACCGCCTGCAAGACCTATTGCCGCTGGGTGCGCTGGACTGCGCGCTGGATGGTGGGCCTGCGCACCGAGGTGCGCGGCACGCCGCCCGCGGACGAGGTGCTGATCGCGTCCAAGCACCAGAGCTTTCTCGACATCATCCTCATTTTCGGCAGCATCCCGGCGGGCAAGTTCATCATGAAGCGGGAATTGATGTGGGCGCCGGTGATCGGCCAGTACGCGCTGCGCATCGGCTGCGTGCCCGTCGATCGCGGCAAGCGCAGCCAGGCCGTGCGCAAGATGGTCGAGGATGTGGCCAAGGGCCGGCAGGAGCCGGGGCAGCTCATCATCTACGCGCAGGGCACGCGCGTCGCACCCGGGGTGAAGAAGCCCTACAAGGTGGGCGCGGGCGTGCTCTACGAGGAGTTGGGCCAGACCTGCGTGCCCGCGGCCACGAATGTTGGCGTGTTCTGGCCGCGCACCGGCATCTACCGCAAGCCGGGCCTCGCGGTGGTGGAATTCCTGCCCGAGATCGCGCCGGGGCTGGGGCGCGAGGCGTTCATGGAGCGGCTGGAGGACGAGGTCGAGACCGCCTCCGACCGGCTGATGCGCGAAGCGGGGTTCGATCCGGGCTGACAGGGCGGGGGCTGCGCCCCGCATTGCCTTGCCTTCGCCCCGATTTGCACCGTTTCCGTCAAAACTTGGCCGCAAACCCCGCGCATCGTTGCAGACGAGGCAACAATGCCGCCAGGACGCGGCGCAGGCGAGAGGAAGCAGAACATGAAGGCACGTTGGCTGAAATCCGTGGTCGAGCACAGCAAGGAAGCGGTGCCCGCGCTGCCCTATCACCGCGAGGTGCGGCGCGCGGGCCGTCATGCGCGCCTCTTCGCGCGCCTCGGCATGCTCAAGAGCGCCTGACCCGGCACATCGCGGGCACATCGCCGGCAACGCGCAGAGACGGGCCGCCTCCGGGCGGCCCGCTTGCGTTGGGCGGGGTGCGCGTGCCGGGAGGCGGGGCAGGTGCGAAACAATCCGGCGCGAGAGCCGCCATTGTGCCGCCCGTGTGCCCACTGCCACGAAAAATCTGGCCTCTCGGGCCAGAAATGCCCGAATTCCCCGCCATGACTGGGCCGTGTGTCGGGCTGTTGCCAACGGGGGCGGGGACAGCCGTGATGGTCCTGAGCATGAGGTGACAAGGCATGAGCATCCCCCGTTTCGGTCTTCATCCGCCGTCCTCGATCCCGGCCGTGCCGCCTGGATGGACCAGCCGCACCTATTCCTGCCGCTGGCGCGACGAGGCCGGGCGGATCGCGGCGCAGGAGCGGGTTCTGCCGGCGCTGCCGCTGCTCGATGCCGCGCATGCGGCCTTTGCGCGTGGCGCGCTCGTCGCGACGCCGCGCGGCCCGGTCGCGGTCGAGGACCTGTCACCGGGCGACATGATCTGCTCCGCCGCGGGCGGGGCGGCGCCGGTGGCCTGGATCGGATCGGTGACGATGCGGCCCGCGCCCGGCGGCGCGGGCGTGCCGCTCGTCCGGGTGCTGGCCGATGCCCTTGGCCCCGGGCGGCCGCTGGCCGATCTGGTGACCGGGCCGGGGGCGCGGCTGCTCAGCCGCCCGCGCGGGCTGCGCGCGCGGATCGGTGCCGACGGGGTGCTGTCGCCGGTGCAGGCGATGGCGGACGGTATCCATGCGGTGAGCATGATCTCGGGCCAGCCGGTGACCTTTTACCACCTCGCGCTGCGCCGTCATGCGGTGATCGTGGTCAACGGGCTTGAGACCGAGAGCTTTCACCCCGGTGCCGGGTTCGAGCGCGGCCTCGATCCGGCCACGCTGCGGCAGGTGATGGCGATGTTCCCGCATCTCTGCGGGCCGGGCGATTTCGGCCCTCTGGCGCAGTTGCGCCTGCCGCTCGACGCGCCCGAGACGCTCGACCTCGTCTGACGCGGCCTGCCGCCCCGCTCAGGCGGGGCGTTCCAGCCGCGCCTCGAGGATGTCGAACGGCACGCCGGGTTCGTCCTTGGCCCCGCGGATGACCAGCGATGTCTTGACGCTCGCCACGTTGTCGGCGGCGGTCAGTTCCTCGGTCAGGAAGCGCTGGAAGGTCGAGAGGTCGGGGGCCACGCATTTGAGAATGAAATCCACCTCGCCGTTGAGCATGTGGCATTCGCGCACCAGCGGCCACGCCCGGCAGCGGGATTCAAAAGCCGACAGGTCGGCCTCGGCCTGGCTCTGCAGCCCGACCATGGCAAAGACCTGCACCTCGAAGCCCAGTTCGCGCGCGTCGATATCGGCGTGATAGCCGCGGATATAGCCCTGCTCCTCGAGCGCGCGCACCCGCCGCAGGCAGGGCGGCGCGGAAATCCCCACGCGCTTGGCCAGTTCGACATTGGTCATCCGGCCATCGGCCTGCAATTCCGCGAGTATCCTTCGGTCGATCGGATCGAGACGCGTGCCCGCCATCGCACTCTCCTGCTGATTTTCGCGGATGTTATACCAGCCCTGCGGGCGTGCGCAATAATGTTTCGCGTGTGCGCAAGATAATTTCGGCTCTCGGGGGGTGCCGCCGACGCAGGGCCGCCTTGCAGGGGGTTTCATGCCCGTGCCCGCGCCGCTATATCTCCGCGCGATACGAGGTCCAACGCGAAAGAGCAGCCCATGTCCCAGACCACCCATACCAAGTGCCTCATCATCGGATCGGGCCCGGCGGGCTATACCGCCGGGGTCTATGCCGCGCGCGCCATGCTCGAACCGGTGCTCGTGCAGGGGATCGAGCCGGGCGGGCAGCTCACCACCACCACCGAGGTGGAGAACTGGCCCGGCGATACCGAGGTGCAGGGCCCCGACCTGATGGTGCGGATGGAGGCCCATGCCAAGGCCATGGGATGCGCCATCGTGGGCGACATCATCACCGATCTGGACACGGAAAGCCGCCCCTTCGTGGCCAAGGGCGACAGCGGCGCGACCTATACGGCCGATGCGGTGATCCTTGCCACCGGGGCGCGGGCGAAATGGCTGGGGCTGGAGAGCGAAGAGGCGTTCAAGGGCTTTGGCGTCTCGGCCTGCGCGACCTGCGACGGGTTCTTTTATCGCGGACAGGAGATCGTGGTGATCGGCGGCGGCATGACCGCCATCGACGCCGCCGTGCAGTCGAAACTGCTGGGCGCCGAGAACGTCACGCTGGTCTACCGCCGCACGCAGGACAAGATGCCCGCCTCGGAATACGAACAGCACCTGGCCCAGTCCAAGGGCGTCCACATCATGTCCAGCGTCGCCCCGGTCGCGCTCAAGGGCGAGGGCCACGTCGCGGCGATCGAGCTTGCCTATACCGACGAGAACGCGAAACCGACGGGCGAGACCTTCACGCTTCCCGCCGACCAGGTCTTCAAGGCCATCGGCCAGGTGTTCGAGGCGGTCGAGGGTCTCGACCTCGACGGGCGCAAGATCGCCGTGACCGGCGCCGGGCGCACCTCGCGCAAGGGCGTGTGGGCCGGGGGCGACTGCACCGCGGGCGAGGACCTGACCGTCGTGGCCGTGTCCGAAGGCCGCGACGCCGCCGAAGACATTCACGCGAGCCTGATGGGCTGACGCAGGGGCGCGGGGCCCGCCCCCGCGCCGCCATCACGATTGCCTAGCGAAGGAGCCTGAGCCATGGCCGACCTGACGAACGACTTCATCGGGATCAA
>CAJXKX010000030.1 GCA_913055965.1 uncultured Roseovarius sp. | reverse complement strand
CCAGGCGCCCGCGGAGATCAGGACAAACCAGTCTTCGGCCTCGCGGATGATCGTGTATTCGGTGCGGACGGTGCCCGCCGCCGTCAGGGCGTAGGTCAGATTGATCCGCCCGACGCGGGGCAGCCTGTTGCAGGTGAACCAGTCGAGGAAGGCGGCCGCGCCCGGCCCGTGAACGACATGCTTGGCGAAGGCGCTGGCGTCGATCAGCCCGACATTGGTGCGGATCGCCTCGGCCTCGGCCTTCGCGTACTCCCACCAGCCGCCGCGCCGGAACGAGCGGGTTTCGTGGTCGAACCGCTCGGGCGCGTCGGTGGGGCCGTAGTAGTTGGGCCGCTCGAACCCGTTGACCTGCCCGAACTGCGCGCCCAGCGCCTTCTGCCGGTCATAGGCGGGCGCGGTGCGCAGGGGGCGGCAGGCTTCGCGCTCCTCGTCGGGGTGGTGCAGGATGTAGACGTGGGAATAGGCCTCCTCGTTCTTGCGGGCGGCGTATTCGGTGGTCATCCACGACCCGTAGCGCTTGGGGTCGAGGCTGGCCATGTCGATCTCGGCCTCGCCCTCGACCATCAGCTGCGCGAGGTAATGCCCGGTGCCGCCGGCGGCGGTGATCCCGAACGAGAAGCCCTCGGCCAGCCACATGTTGCGCAGCCCCGGCGCGGGACCGACCAGCGGGTTGCCGTCGGGCGTGTAGCAGATCGGGCCGTTGAAATCGTCTTTGAGGCCCGATTCCTCGCAGGACGGGATGCGGTGGATCATCGCCATGTACTGCTCTTCGATCCGCTCCAGGTCGAGCGGGAAGAGGTCGGCGCGGAAGCTGTCGGGCACGCCGTATTCGAAGCAGGCGGGCGCGTTCTTCTCGTAGACGCCCAGAATCCAGCCGCCACGCTCTTCGCGCACATAGCTCTGCGCGTCGGCGTCGCGCACGACGGGGTGCTCCTTGCCGCCGTTCTTGCGGAACTCCACGAGGGCCGGGTCCTGATCCATCACGATGAACTGATGCTCGACCGGGATCGCGGGCATCTTGATGCCCAGCTTTTTCGCGGTGGTCTGCGCGTGGTTGCCGGAGGCGGTCACGACATGCTCGGCGGTGATCACGATCTGCTCGTCCGAGGGCACGAGATTGCCGCCCTTTTCCACCATCTTGGTGCAGGTCACTTCCCACGCCGCGCCATTCCAGTGGAACGCATCGGCCTGCCATTTACGCTCGATCATCACGCCACGCTGGCGCGCGCCCTTGGCCATGGCCTGCGTCACGTCGGCGGGGTTAATATAGCCGTCCTCGGTGTGGTAGATCGCGCCCTTGAGGTCCTCGGTGTTGATCAGCGGCCAGCGTTCCTTGATCTGGTCGGGGGTCAGCCACTCGTACTTGACGCCGCAGGTCTCGGCGGTCGAGGCATAGAGCATGTATTCGTCCATGCGCTCCTGCGTCTGCGCCATGCGCAGGTTGCCCACCACGGCGAACCCGGCGTTGAGCCCGGTCTCTTCCTCCAGCGTCTTGTAGAAATCGACCGAATACTTGTGAATATGGGTCGTGGCGTAGGACATGTTAAAGAGCGGCAACAGCCCCGCCGCGTGCCATGTGGAGCCCGACGTCAGTTCGTCGCGCTCCAGCAGCATCACGTCGTCCCAGCCCGCCTTGGCGAGGTGATAGGCGATGGATGTGCCGACGGCACCGCCGCCGACGACGAGGGCTTTGACTTGGGTTTTCATGGCGTGCGACTCCCTTGGGGCAACGACTTTGGGAAGGTGTTTATCAATCCTGTGAATTCACGCGCAGCCCATCCGACACTACGCCGCCCGAAAGCGACGCTGGCCCGGGATCGGCATGCGTTGGCCGCGTGAGAACAGAGAGGTGGATTTCCCCCGCGCGGCTTGATAGCTAGCGCGCCAACACGGACATGACGGAACCCCATGCCATGAGCGCCACCGCCCGCAAGACCGCCCCCCTGCCCGAGGATATCCGGGCGATGAAGGGCCGCGCGCCCATCGTCTCGCTCACCGCCTATACCACGCCGATGGCGCGCATGATGGACGCGCATTGCGATTTCGTCCTCGTGGGCGACAGCCTGGGGATGGTGGTGCACGGCATGACCTCGACCCTGGGCGTCACGATGGAAATGATGATCCTGCACGGTCAGGCGGTGGCGCGGGGCCTCAGCCGCGCGATGCTGGTGATCGACATGCCCTTCGGCAGCTACGAGGAAAGCCCCGCGCAGGCGTTCCGCAACGCCGCCCGGCTGATGCGCGAGACGGGGGCCGTGGCGGTCAAGCTGGAGGGCGGGCAGCACATGGCCGAGACCATCGCCTTCCTGGTGGCGCGCGGCGTGCCGGTGATGGCGCATATCGGCCTGACGCCGCAATCGGTCAACACGCTCGGGGGTTACAAGGTGCAGGGGCGCGGCGACGGGGCCGCGCGGCTTCTGGCGGATGCGCGCGCGGTGGCCGAGGCCGGCGCGTTCTCGGTGGTGCTGGAAAAGCTGCCCTCGGCGCTGGCCGACCGGATCACCGGTGCCATCGACATTCCCACGATCGGCATCGGCGCGGGCGCGGGCTGTGACGGGCAGGTGCTGGTGGTCGATGACATGCTGGGGCTGTTCACGGCCTTCAAGCCGAAATTCGTCAAGCGCTACGCAGAGTTGGGCGATGCGGGCGAAGCCGCCATCGCGGCCTATGCCCAAGAGGTGCGGGAGGGGACGTTCCCCGCGCCCGAGCACGGATTCGCCGAGGAGGCGCCGAAGTGAGCGCACCGATCCTGCGCCGCCTCGACGATCTGCGCGCCGCCACCCGGCCCTGGAGCCGGGAGGGCGCGCGCATCGGCGTGGTGCCCACCATGGGCGCGCTGCATGACGGGCACCTGTCGCTCGTCGCCGCCGCCAAGGCGGTTTGCGACCGGGTGATCGTGACGATCTTCGTCAACCCCAAACAATTCAACAACCCCGCCGATCTCGAGAACTATCCGCGCACCGAAACCGAGGATGCGCGCAAGCTCGAACGCTTCGGCGTGGATGCGCTCTGGGTGCCGGATGCGGACCAGATGTATCCGCGCGCCTTCGCCACCACCGTCTCGGTCGCGGGCCTCACCGACGTGATGGAGGGCGCGTTCCGCCCCGGTCACTTCGACGGGGTGGCCACGGTGGTGACCAAGCTCTTTACCCAGACGGACGCGACGGACGCGTTTTTCGGCGAGAAGGATTTCCAGCAGCTTCTGGTCGTGCGGCGCATGGCCGCCGATCTCGACCTGGGCGTGACGGTGCATGGCTGCCCGACGATCCGCGATATCGACGGGCTGGCACTGTCGTCACGCAACCTGCTGTTGTCGGACCGCGCGCGCACCACCGCGCCGCGCCTGCACGAGGAGATGGAGGCGATTGCCGAAGGCCTGCGCGGCGGCGGCGATTTCGCGGCCTTGTGCGCGCGTGCGGCGGCGCGGCTGGAAAAGGCGGGGTTCGCCCGCGTCGATTACCTCGACCTGCGGGCCGAGGACGACCTCGCCGCGCTCGACGCGCCCGACCGCCCGGCGCGGCTCTTTGCCGCCGCATGGCTCGCCGGGGTGCGGCTCATCGACAATATCGCCGTCACCTGAACCGCGCCGCCGAAAGTGACGCGACGTCATGGGCCTTTCGTCGGCAAAGGTAAGGATTCCCTTACGGGACAGACGCGGATTTTTTCCCCATGCCGGTGCTGTCGGAAACGCGCGGCATTGCGTTGGTCAAGAGTGTCCCGAGTGACGGTACCCGGCGCGCCACCACTCACGTCTGTTGTGTGCCAGTAGGCCCCGGTGGAAACACCGGGGCCGTGTTGCCTTCAGCCGAAGCGCTCGACCCAGGCGGGCAAGGGATCGCCCGGCATCGGCGCGGCCGCATGGACCGCGCGGGCGATGGCGCGGGCCATGGTGCAGGCGGCGGCATGGCCCAGCATCACCTGCGCGGGCAGATCGGGCGCAGGCCGCGCGCCGGTCGCGGCGGCAAAGATCAGGTCGCCATCCATCAGCGTGTGCGACGGCAAGAGCGCGCGGGCGAACCCGTCATGCGCCGCCGTGGCGAGGCGGTTGCATTGCGCCTGAGTGAGGGCCGCATCGGTGGCGATGATCCCGATGGTGGTGTTGGCGTGCTGCGCCAGCTTGGTGGGCGCGGTCATCGGATCGGGGGGGTGCGGGGCGGGACCGAGGCCGCCGAACTCGCCGCCGATCTCGAAAGGTGCGGCCCAGAATTGCGGCCCCTCGCCCACCGTGGCCGAGCCGAGCGCATTGACGGCCACCAGCGCGCCCACCGTGCTGCCATCCGGCAGGATCGCGGAGGCCGAGCCAAGCCCGCCCTTGAGCGTCGCCGTGGTGGCACCCGTGCCTGCCCCCGTGCTGCCGATCTCGAACGCGTCCGACGCCGCCTCCAGCGCGGCGCGGCCAAGCGCCTTGTAGGGGTTGTCAGACCAGTCCTTTTCGCCTCCGTTCAACAGATCAAAGAGGATCGCGCCCGGCACGATGGGCACACACACATCCCCCACCGCAAAGCCGCGCCCCATCTCGCGCAGGCCGTCGGCCACGCCCGAGGCGGCATCGAGGCCAAAGGCAGACCCGCCCGAGAGTACCAGCGCATCGACCTGCTCGACCACCCGGTCGGGGCTGAGCAGATCGGTCTCGCGCGTGCCGGGCGCGCCGCCCATCACATGCACGCCCGCCGTAAAGGGCGCATCGGCCACCAGCACCGTCACGCCCGAGCGCAGGCGCATATCCTGCGCGTTGCCCACGCGCAGCCCCGCCACATCGGTGATCAGGTTGCGCGCGCCCGCCTGCGTTTTCATGCCGCAAATCTCCAATCCTGTCGCAAACGATCTTGCCAGAGCGCGCCGGATAGGCAAGGACAGGCATCAGGCCCGGGCGATGGCGTCGCCCCGATCAGGGCCTTTCCCAACAGTCCTGAACGCCGGGACCTTCTTTTGCAAGGAGGGTCGCTATGACTGCACGTCCTGAATTTTATCGTTTCCACAATGGCGAAAAGGCCCCGCTGCCCTTTGCCATATCCGAATACGAGGCGCGCGTCGCGGGCCTGCGCGCGATCATGCAGGAGGCGGGGGCGAGCGCCGCCGTCCTCACCTCGATGCACAACATCGCCTATTACTCGGGCTTTCTCTATTGTTCCTTCGGGCGGCCCTATGGCCTTGTCGTCACCGAAACCGACTGTGTCACGATCAGCGCGGGCATCGACGCGGGGCAACCGTGGCGGCGCTCATTCTGCGACAACATCACCTATACCGACTGGCAGCGCGACAATTTCTGGCGCGCGGTCCGCGAGGTGGCAGGCGAGGGCGGTGTCGTGGCGTATGAGGGCGATCACCTGACGCTGATGCAGCGCGACAAGCTGGAGGATTTCCTGAGGCCGCTGACGATGGTGGACGTGGCCCCGGCCACGATGCGCCAGCGGATGCGCAAATCCGGGGCCGAGATCGCGCTTATCCGGTCCTGCGCGCAGGTGGCGGATGTGGGCGGCTATGCCATCCGCGACGCGGTGAAGGTGGGCGCGCGCGAGATCGACGTGGCCATGGCGGGGCGCGACGCGATGGAGGCGGAGATCGCGAAACGCTTTCCCGAGGCCGAGTATCGCGACACATGGGTGTGGTTCCAGTCGGGCATCAATACCGACGGCGCGCATAACCCGGTGACGGCGCGCGCCATCGAGCGCGGCGATATCCTGTCGCTCAACACCTTTCCGATGGTGTCGGGCTATTACGTGGCGCTGGAACGCACGATGTTCGCCGGAGAGGTGGACGCGGCCAGCCGTGCCATCTGGGAGGCCAATGTCGCCGCCCATGAATACGGCATGTCGCTGTTGAAACCGGGGGTGAGCTGCGCCGAGGTCACGCATCGGATCAACGCGTTTTTCGAAGAGCGCGACCTGCTGCAATACCGCACCTTCGGCTATGGCCACAGCTTTGGCATCCTGAGCCATTACTATGGCCGCGAGGCGGGGCTGGAACTGCGCGAGGATATCGACACGGTGCTGGAGCCGGGCATGGTCATCTCGATGGAGCCGATGCTGACGCTTGGCGCGGGACAGCCCGGCGCGGGTGGCTACCGCGAGCACGATATTCTGGTGATCACCGAGGACGGCAACGAGAACATCACCGGCTATCCCTATGGCCCGGAGTTCAACGTCGTCGGCTGAACGACTGCGGGGCGGCACTGCGCCGCCCCGCACGCTCTGTCAGGCGAGGTGATCGACCACCTGCAGATGCTGCGCGAGGTGGCCGACCTCGCCCAGGTAGCGTTCCACGAGTTTCGGGTCGTGCGGCGCGGGGCTGACGCCTGCCGGGATCTCGCGGTTCAGCACCGATTCGACGGCCAGCGAGACCGGGATGGACACCAGCCGCGCCATCGCCGTGCCGCGGTCGTCGCCCCAGGCATCCATCACGTAAGTCTTGTGCCAGACCGGTTGCCCGGCCTTTTCGGCCTTGAGATCGACGCAGAGCACGACGCGATCCGGCTCGCCCTCGTCATAGGCATGCTCTTGCCAGAACTGATCCGACATCTCCTTGAGCCGCGCGTCGCCCGCCGCGCCCTCCAGCGTCTCGATCTCGGCAAAGATGTCCTTCCACGCCTCGGCCCAGCCATTCAGCCGCAGCGTGCCGCGCACGAAATCCCTGATCCGCCAGTCGGGATCGAACCGGTAATCGGCGATGAAGGGGATCGAATCGCGGTTGGGGTAGACCTCGAAGGTCTCAGGTGTCGGCAGCGGCGCGTCATAGGTCGAGAGCGCGTCCCAGGGCCGCGCGACGTTGAGTTCCGAGAAATCGCGGATCGAGCGCGAGGGCGAACGCAGCGCCTTGAGCACGCCGAGGGGCGACCAGCTGAACTTGTAGCGGAAGGGGTTGGGCACCTTGGGCACCCCGCCGCAATAGGAGGTGAACGACAGGTCGTTGGCCGCGTCGAACGCGCCCGCGGCGCGATAGTCGGCCACGAGGTGATGCGCCATCAGGTGGTCTATGCCGGGATCGAGGCCGATCTCGTTGACGAGGCACAGGCCCTTGTCGCGCGCGGCGGCATCGAGCGCCCGCATCTCGGGGGCGATGTAGGAGGACGAGACGAAATGCGCGCCCTTCTCAAGGCAAAGTTCCGCAAGCGGTACATGCCAGTCGCCGGGCAGCATCGAGACGACCACATCGCCGGGCTTTAGCACCTCGGCGAGGGCGTCCTTGTCGAAGGCGTGGATAGTGTTGGTCAGGTCGCCCACGGCCGCCTGTGCCTTGTCGGTCGAGCGGTTCCAGACGGCCACGTCATGGCCCGCCCCGATCAGCCGCCGCAGGCCGGGAATCGCCGAAAGGCCGGTGCCGCACCAGTGAATCGTCATGTCTCAGACCTCCTTGATATGGGTGTCGAATATGGCCCGCGCCCGGCCCCACACGCCCGCGTCGAAGCTATCGAGCGTCGCGAGATGGGGCAGAAGCTGCGCCGCGAAATCCTCGGAGGACTCGCGCGGCAGGAGCGAGGGCAGGTTGTCGATGGCCATCACGTCGAGCGGCGGGGCGTCGTGCACGCGCAGCGCAGGCTCTGCCCATGTGGTGGCGCGGTCATAGACCGGCACCGGGTTGTAATCGCTGTCGGGGTCACAGGCCACGTCGCCGATCACGCGCAGGCGGCGGGGCTGCGTCAGCGCGGATTTCGGAACGAAAACCGGCGTGCCGGGGCGCGCGAGGATGCAGTTGATGAAAAGCGCGTGGTCGAGGATCTCGGGGAAGGGCCCGCCGCTCGCGGTCTCGGCCATGTCCCATTTCGTGACGGTCACGCCCATGGCCGCGCACAGATCGCTCGCCCCGGTGCCGACACGGCCAAGCGCGCCGATGACGATGGCGGTCGGGCGGCCCCCGCCTACCGCGTCCAGTTGTGCGCCGAGCGTCGCGAGCAGCGCGTCGCGACCCGCGAAGGTGGCCACCGGCGGGCAGGTGCCGCCGCCCTGTTGCGCGGCCCAGGACATCAGCGACACCGCCGCCCCCGCATAGCCCGCCCAATAGCCGAAGGCGGCGACGCGGCGCCCGTCCTCGTCCACCAGGTATTCCAGATCGTAGAGCGTGCCGCCGCCGGCCTTGAACCGCTCCAGCAGGCGCTTGCCTGCGTGTTGCCCCTTGAAGGCATGGCCGAACATGATGTGGCGATGCGGCAGGGGCGTGCCGTCCTCGGGCAGTTCCTTCAGCCCGAAGATGATCGCGTCGGCGGGGGCGGAGGGCCATGACGCCTCGCCCGCGATCTCGCAGCCAGCGTCGCGATAGCCGTCAATCGGAATGGCGCGGTTGCGGCTTTCCTCCACCGTCACGCGGATGCCCTTGGCGATCAGCGCCGCCGCCCCCTCGGGCGTCAGCCCGACGCGTTCCTCGTTGGGCCGCTGCTCGGCCCGGACCCAGAGATGTGTCATGCGGCAGCCCTCAGATCATGTCGTCGGCGATGACCTGCGCCACAGAGGTGCGGCCGCGCATCGCCTCGATGAAGGCCACGATCCTGGGGAAATCCGCCACGCGCACGCCGTCCCCCTCCAGCCAGTTGCAGGCGACGTAGAGATAGGGGTCGGCCAGCGAGAAGGTCTCGCCCAGAACGAACGGGCCCTTGAGAACATGGTTTTCCACATAGGTCGCGCTGTCGGTCATGGTCTGCACCGACTTGGCCTTCATGTCGTCGAACGAGCTTTGCTGATCGGCCCAGCGGTGGCCGCGCATCTTGTGGGCGTGGTTCACATGCATGGTCGAGGCGAGATAGCACATCGCCTCGCGCATCCGCGCGGCCTGCCAGGGATCGGACGGACGCAGCCCGGCAGACGGCGCGAGATCGGCGATATGGTCGAGGATCGCCGCCGTCTCGGTCAGGATGCCCTGATCGGTCACGAGCGCGGGCACGCGCCCCTTGGGGTTGATCGCGTGATAGTCGGGCCGCGTCTGCTCGCCCGCCTTGAAATCGAGCCGCACCGGCTCGAAATCCAGCCCCGCCTCGTGGAGCGCGATGGCGGTGGCGATGGCGATGGTACCTCTTGCGTAATAGAGTTTCATTGCGCGTGTTCCCTGTCTCAGATGAAGGTGCGGGCATGGGCCCGGTCCGGTGCGTCGAGATGCGGCGTGGCGTTGAACGCCCCCACCATCAGCATGTCATGGACGTGGTGGACGCGGTGCAGCGAGCTGTTCATCACCTGCAGCATGACCTTGCACATGCCGCCGGTATCAAGGCCCAGCGCGTGGCGCATCGCCATGCCGATCACGCCGCCCGAGGTGACGACCAGCACCCGCCCGCCCTTGCCCGACAGATCGTCGAGCAGGTCCGTCACGCGGGCGGAAAAGCTGTCGTAGCTTTCGGGCAGCCCATCGAGATTGCCCTGCGCCCAATGCTCGATGACGCGCGGCAGGTAGCGCGCGAACTGCGTGGCGTCCTGCGGGGCGGGGATGCCGTGCTGCGCCTCGACCGCCTGCGCGAGCGCGAAATAGCTGAGCTCGTCGAGCCGCGCATCCACATCGCCGCCACCATAGCCCATCGCCTCCGCCGTGCCCCGCTGCCGGGCGAGCGTGCCGGTGATGACACGGTCGAAATGCGGATCGGTCGCGCGCATGTGCGCGCCGAGCCAGTCCGCCTGCTGCACGCCCAGGGGCGACAGCCGGTCATACCCCGCCTCGTCGGTCGCCTTGTTGTTGGCCTGTCCGTGGCGCACCAGAACGATCTCGGTCACGCGTCCCCTCCCCGTCTTGCGCCGCGACGTTAGCGCCCCGCGCGACCGGGCGAAAGGTGCCACGACCCGATTTCCGCACCCGCGCAATTCCTGTTGCGCCCCCTGCCCGCCTCGGTTAAAGCGGCACCGGTCCCGCCGCGCCATGCTCGGCCCGCGGGCCCAAGGTGGCCGCTGTAGCTCAGCTGGTAGAGCACGTCATTCGTAATGATGGGGTCGGGGGTTCGAGTCCCTTCAGCGGCACCACTTTTCCTCCAGACCCGTCAGGTTTCCCGCGCAGGCACCGAGGTCCGCGCCGGTCGATTCGAGGCGTGCGGCGCGTGGGCGGGAGGGGCGATGCGGGGCTTGCGGCATGATGGCGCAGATGATGCTCCCTGTCGCGCCGGGCGGGGTGCCTGCAGCGGCCCCGGCCCGCCTTGTCGCGCGGTGCATGACAGGCCCGGAGACAGGCCCGCAGACGCCCTGCGCGGCGTCCCTGCGCAAGCGGCGCGACCGTGCAACCGGTCAGGGAATGCGCCCGCGCCTCGGCGGACGGGTGATGCAACTGGGACACAAGCCCTCCCCCGTTGTTGTTTCGCTTGGTGAAATTGCTTGAAAGCAACGGAGTTTTAAGCAACTGTGCGCACGAAACGTGTGCGGTGAGGGTGCGGTATAGAATAATTGATAAGAGTGCCTCAGTGTACGCAGAATTTCGTTTGCCTGTTGTGTCTGCCCGTGATCCGTGCATGACTGAAATGACTGTCCAATTTTTAGGTGGAATCATGAAGAAAACAGCGATTTTTCTTTTTGCCGGGGCATCGCTGGCGGCTTGCGCGCAGCCCGAGCCCATTGATCGCTGCGAGGCCTACGAGGTGGAATCCCTCAAGGGTGCCCCGCTGATGGATCCACCGGTTGGATACGATTGCGAGCCGGTCCCGCTTCCTCCTGTCGTCCCCCCTCTCGACGTCGATCCCGACGGGCGTGATACGCAGCCCAACACGCCGCCGGGCACTCCGCCCGGTACACCGCCCGGTGGCGGCGGTGGCGGTGGCGGCGGCGGCTCTGCCGGCGGCGGCGGCGGCGGTGGTACCGGCGGCGGTGGCTCTGCCGGCGGCGGTGGCGGCGGCGGAACCGGCGGCGGTGGTGGCACCGGCGGCGGCAGCGGAGG
>CAJXKX010000029.1 GCA_913055965.1 uncultured Roseovarius sp. | reverse complement strand
ACGCCGACCGTTCTACGCGCTCCCGGCGCCGGCCGCCGGCCGTGGCAGACTGGCCGCCATGCAGCCGACGTGGGGGCCCGAAGCGGAGGCGTTCCGGGCCGTGTTTGCCGCCGACGGGGTGGCGCCGGACCGCGCCGCGATGTTCGAGGACGACCCGCGCAATCTCGCGGCCCCGCACGCGATGGGGATGCGCACCGTCCATGTCGCGCCCGAGCCGGTGCCCGCGGCGCATATCCATCATCACACCGACGATCTCGGGGGGTTCCTCGCGCGGCTGGTCTGAGCCTTTGCGCCTGCGGCGAGACGTCCCTTTGAAGGCGGCCATGCGCGGCCATAGGTGAGCGTCATGCTCAGAAATTCCATGAAAGGGATGATCATGACCGCCATCGACAGCCATGCCCACACCCATGCCGCGCCGCAGGCCACGACCGAGTCCGAGACCGCCACGGCGCTGCGCATCCTGCTGAGCGTGGCGGTGTTCGTCGCCGGATGGGCGACGAGCGTTGCGCTCTGGGGGATTCCGGGGCTTTATATCCCCGCGCTGGCGCTGGTGCCGGTCGCCTGGGGGATGCTGATCGTCATCTCGCGGGGATGAAGGCGCGGCGATGGCTGCGGAAGGGGAACGGATGACGCGCCAAGATGTCGATATCCTGATTTCGGGCGGGGGCGTGGCCGGGCTGGCGGCGGCGTCGGTTTTCGGGCAGGCCGGGTTTTCGGTGCTTTGCGTCGATCCCGCCGCGCCGGTGACCGAGCGCGAGGCCGAGGGCGCGGACCTGCGCACCACCGCCTTCCTGCAGCCGGCGCAGGCCCTGCTGGAGCGGGCGGGCCTGTGGGAGCGACTCGCCCCGCATGCGATGCCGCTGCAGGTGATGCGGATCGTCGATGCGGGAGGGGTCGAGCCCGCGCCGCGAATCGTCAAGGATTTCGACGCGTCCGACATTTCCGAGCGGCCCTTCGGCTGGAACCTGCCCAACTGGCTCTTGCGCCGCGAGATGGTGGCGCATCTGGGTGCCTTGCCGGGCGTCGGCTTTCGCCCGGGCACCGGCACCACCACGCTTCTGACCCGCGAGCGGGAGGCGCGCGTCGGGCTGAGCGACGGCACCTCGGTGCGCGCGCGCCTCGTGATCGCCGCCGACGGGCGCAATTCGCGCATCCGAGAGGCGGCGGGAATCGGCGTGAAAACAAGGCGCTACGGGCAAAAGGCGCTGGCCTTTGCCGTCACTCATCCGAGCCCGCACGAGAATGTCTCGACCGAGATTCACCGCTCGGGCGGGCCGTTCACCCTCGTTCCGCTGCCGGATTTCGAGGGTCGGCCCTCCTCGGCCATTGTCTGGATGGAGGAAGGACCGGAGGTGGCGCGGCTTGCCGCCCTGCCGGTAGAGGCGTTCGAGGCGGAGATGAATACCCGCTCCTGTCACCTCTTCGGGCCGCTTAAGCTGGCCTCGCGCCGGACGGTCTGGCCAATCATCAGCCAGGTGGCCGAGCGGATGTATGCCGAGCGCGTGGCGCTGGTGGCCGAGGCCGCCCATGTGGTGCCGCCCATCGGGGCGCAGGGGCTGAACATGTCGCTCGGCGATATGCGTGTGCTGCTGGAACTGGCCGAGGCGGCACCGGAGCGGTTGGGCGACCGCGAGATGCTCGAGACCTATCACCGCCGCAGGCATCTGGAGGTGCACGTGCGGGTCACCGGCATCGACCTGCTCAACCGCGCCTCGATGATGCGGGCGCAGCCCCTGCGCGACGCGCGTGCGCAAGCGCTCGACGCGATCTATTCCATGGCCCCGGTGCGCAAGACGCTGATGCAGATGGGGCTTGGCGCGCGCGGCTGAGCGTCAGAGCACGCGGTCGAGCACATTCTCCAGCCGGTTCAGCGCGGCGGGCACGTCGTAGAGCTTGTCGAGGCCGAAGAGACCCAGGCGGAAGGTTCGGAAGCCCTCGGGCTCGCCGACCTGCAGGGGCACACCGGCCGCGATCTGCATGCCTTCTGTGGCGAATTTCCTGCCGTTCTGGATATCGGGATCGTCGGTATAGCTGACCACCACGCCCGGCGCGCCAAAGCCCTCGGCGGCGACCGAGGTAACGCCGCGCGCCTTGAGCATTGCGCGCACGCCATCGCCCAACTCCCATTGCGCGTTCCGTAACCTCTCAAAGCCGTAATCGCGCGTCTCGATCATCGTGTCGCGGAAGGCGCGCAGCGCGTCGGTAGGCATCGTGGTGTGGTAGGCATGCCCGCCCTCCTCGTAGGTCCGCATGATCGCGCGCCATTTCTTGAGGTCGAGCGCGAAACTGTCGGACGTGGTCTCTTCGAGCCGCGCGGCGGCGCGCGCGGACAGCATCACCAGACCGGCCGAGGGCGAGGCCGACCAGCCCTTTTGCGGGGCCGAGATCAGCACGTCGACGCCGGTCGTCTTCATGTCGATCCAGGCACAGCCGCTCGCGATACAGTCGAGCACCATCAGCGCGCCCACCTCGTGCGCGGCCTCGGCCATGGCGGTGACGTAGTCGTCGGGCAGGATCAGCCCGGCGGAGGTCTCCACATGCGGGGCAAAGACCACATCCGGCCTCACCTCGCGAATCCTGGCCGTGACCTCCTCGATCGGGGCCGGGGCAAAGGGCGTGGTAGCACCATTGCCGGTCTGACGGGCCATGCAGACGGTGGTGTCTGCGGTGAACCGGCCCGCGTCGAAAATCTGGCTCCAGCGGTAGGAGAACCAGCCGTTGCGCACGATCAGCGCATTCGCGCCGCGCCCGAATTGCCGCGCCACGGATTCCATCGCGTAAGAGCCGCCACCGGGGACGAGCACCACCGCATCGGCGGCGTAGACCTCTTTCAGCATGGAAGAGATGTCGCGCATGACCTCCTGGAAAGACTGGCTCATATGGTTGAGCGAGCGGTCCGTGAACACGACCGAATATTCCAGAAGGCCGTCGGGATCGACGGTGTCGAGAAGGGCAGTCATGGGGCATCTCCTGTAGCGTTGCGCGCAGGATGCAGCGCGGCTCGGGGGATGTCCAGCCTCGCGCCTCAGCCGATCGGGCCGGGGCGGCGCTCCTCGCTCAGCAGCACGTTGGCCTCGACATTGCCCAGCCCCGGCAGCGTCATGATGCGCCGCCGCAGCACGCGCTCGAAATCGGCGATGTCGCGGGCGACGACGCGCAGGCGGTAGTCGTAGAGCCCGAGAATATGCTCGACCGTCTGCACCTCGGGGATGGCGGTGACGGCGCGCTCGAAATCCTCGAGGCTGACGCGCCCCTTGGTGGCGAGCTTGACGCCGAGAAAGACGGTCACGCCGAAACCCAGCTTTTCGTGATCGAGATCAAGGCGTTGACCCTTGATCGCGCCGCTCTCGTGCAGCTTGCGGATGCGCCGCCAGGCGGCGGGCTGCGAGAGGCCCAGGCGACGGCCGATGGCGCTGGCCGAGAGCGTGGCATCCGCGGCCAGCAGGCGCAGGATGCGCCGGTCGGTGGTGTCGAGCGCGATCACAGCGGCAGTCCCTCGTCCGACTTGATCCGCGCCACATGCATCAGCGCCTCGATATCGGCGATATGCGGCAGGCTCAGGATGGCACTGCGATACAGCTCCTGGTAATGCGCCATGTCGCGGGCGATGACCGAGAGGCGCAGATCGACACGACCGAGAAATGTTTGAATCTCAATGACCTCTGGCACGTTCCTCGCTTCGGCGATGAACTCGTCGAAGGCGCGCGGATCGGTCTTGTCGAGCGCCACGCGCAAAGACACCTCGACTTCGTAACCCAGCGCGCGCCAGTCGATCACCGCGCGATTGGCGCGGATGATGCCGCCGCTGCGCAGCCGGTCGAGCCGCCGCGCGCAGGTGGCTGGGGTGAGGCCGGTGCGCTCCGCCAGGTCCGCGGGGCCCAGATGCGGGGCGTGCTGGTATTGGCGGAGGATGCGCCTGTCGATATCGTCGAGCATGATATTCTTATCCTGTGGCCCTCTGGTGAATGATTATCCTGAATTAAAGGCAAGATCATGCGAAATATAATGCGTCTTTGCGATGCGCGCCGTCTAGGCTGCGACCATTCAACCAGACCAGAAGGAGACCGCCATGCGCGTCTATTACGATCGCGATTGCGATATCAACCTCATCAAGGACAAGAAGGTCGCCATCCTCGGCTATGGCAGCCAGGGCCATGCCCATGCGCTCAACCTGCGGGATTCGGGTGCGAAAAACGTGGTCGTCGCGCTGCGCGAAGGCTCGAAATCGGCCAGGAAGGCCGAGGCGGAGGGGCTCAAGGTGATGGGCATCGCCGAGGCGGCGGCGTGGTGCGACCTGATGATGTTCACCATGCCGGATGAGTTGCAGGGCGAGACCTATCGCAAATACGTCCATGACAATATCCGCCCCGGCGCGGCCATCGCCTTTGCCCATGGGCTCAACATCCATTTCGGCCTGATCGAGCCCAAGGAAGGCGTGGACGTCATCATGATGGCCCCCAAGGGCCCCGGCCACACCGTGCGCGGCGAGTATGTCAAGGGCGGCGGCGTGCCCTGCCTCGTGGCGATCGATACCGATGCCTCCGGCAAGGCATTGGAATTGGGGCTTTCCTACTGCTCGGCCATCGGTGGCGGGCGCTCGGGGATCATCGAGACCACGTTCCGCGAGGAATGTGAGACCGACCTCTTCGGCGAGCAGGCGGTGCTGTGTGGCGGCCTCGTGGAACTGATCCGCATGGGTTTCGAGACGCTGGTGGAAGCGGGCTATGCGCCCGAGATGGCCTATTTCGAGTGCCTGCACGAGGTGAAGCTGATCGTCGACCTGATCTACGAGGGCGGCATCGCCAACATGAACTACTCGATCTCGAACACGGCCGAGTATGGCGAATATGTGAGCGGGCCGCGGGTCCTGCCCTACGAGCAGACCAAGAAGGAAATGAAGGCGATCCTGCACGACATTCAGACCGGCAAGTTCGTGCGTGATTTCATGCAGGAAAACGCCGTTGGCCAGCCGTTCTTCAAGGGCACGCGACGGATGAACGACGCGCATCAGATCGAGGAAGTCGGCCGCAAGCTGCGCGGCATGATGCCGTGGATCAGCGCGGGCAAGCTGGTGGATCAGGAAAAGAACTGAACCCATTGACCTGAAAGGGAAAGGGCGCCCCGTCGCGGGTGCCCTTTCCAGACTCCGGAGAACCCCTTGCAGGATATCGCGCCGGTCAACTGGCTCCGGATCGGGGCGTTGGGCCTGATCTGGGGGGCGTCCTTTACCACGCTGAGCGTGGCGCTGCGCGACGTGGGGCCGTTCACGGTGGCCGCCGTGCGGATCACGCTGGGGGCTGTTTTCCTGCTCTCGCTGCTGCGGATACGGGGGCTGCGGCTGCCAGCGGCAGAGCCCGGACCGGGGCGCAAGGTCTGGGCATTTGCGTTCTGCATGGCACTGTTTTCAAACGTCATTCCCTTCTCTCTTCTGGGCTGGGCACAGCAATCCGTCGCCTCGGGATTCGCGGGGGTGTGCATGGCGGCGGTGCCGCTGCTGATCCTGCCGCTGGCGCATGTCTTCGTGCCGGGCGAGCGGATGCACCTGCGGCGCGTCGGGGGGTTCGTGCTGGGGACCGTCGGGGTGGTGGTTCTGATCGGCGCGGATGCTTTCGCTTCGACCGGCAAGGATCTGGAATCGTTGGCAAGACTGGCCTGTCTGGGCGCGGCGATGTGCTATGCGACGGGATCGATCCTGACGCGGCTGTGCCCGCCGGTGCACCTCTTGGCGCTGGCGGCGGCGGTGATGGTGCTGGCGGCAGGAATGATCGTGCCGGTGGCGCTGATCGTGGAGGGCGTGCCCAACGCATTGAGCTGGAAGGGATTTCTCGCGCTCGTTTACCTCGGTATCCTGCCTACGGGGGTGGCGCAGATCCTGCTGGTGCAGGTCACACGCGAGGCGGGCCCGGGATTCTTCGGCCTGGTCAACTACATGGTGCCGGTCTGGTCGGTGATCCTGGGCGCGCTCTTTCTCGCCGAGACGGTGCCGCCGCGGCTGTTCCTGGCGATGGCGATGATCCTCGCGGGGGTGGCGATCAGCCAATGGGGCGCACTGCGGCGGCTGTTCGCGGAGCGGCCAACCTGACGGGTCGGCGTGCGAGTCGCACGGGTCGTGGGGATAACCGTGCGGTCAGGCCGGAATCTGGCAAGTATCGGTGCAAATCCGGGGATGATGTCGGCCCCGTGGTCGCGATTCAGCAAGTGCGCACGGCGTCCCACAGGGTGAGCGCGGCGCGTGTCTGGGCCACGTCATGGACGCGCATGATCTGCACGCCCTGTCCGGCGGCCATCACCGCGATGGAGAGCGAGCCGGGCACGCGGTCGGCGGCTGTGGGCGTGCCGGTGAGGTCGCCGATGAACCGCTTGCGCGAGGCCCCGAGCAGGATCGGGCAGCCGAGCGCATGAAACAGCGATATCCCCTGCAGAAGGCGCAGGTTGTGGGCGCGGGTCTTGCCAAAGCCGATGCCGGGATCGACGGCGATGCGCCCGCGCGGGATGCCGAGGGCGGCGAGCGCCGCGACGCGCGCCGCGAGCCAATCGTAGACATCGAGCAGAACGTCGTCGTAGCGGGGATCGTGCTGCATCGTCTCGGGAGTGCCCTGCGCGTGCATGACGCAGACCGGAAGGGCATGTTGCGAGGCGAAGGGGGCGAGCGCGCTGTCGAAGGTGAAGCCCGACACGTCGTTGACGAGATTGGCCCCCGCGCGACGGGCCGCGTCGGCGACCGGGGTCTTGCGGGTGTCGATGGAGATCGGCACGGCCATGTCGGCGCGGAGGGCGGCGATCACCGGGGCAGTGCGGGCGATTTCCTGGTCAACGGGGACGGGCGCGGCCCCGGGGCGGGTGGATTCGCCGCCCACGTCGAGGATATCGGCACCCGCTGCGGTCATGGCGCGGGCATGGGCGGCCGCGGTCGCATGGTCGAAATGCTGCCCGCCATCAGAAAAGCTGTCGGGCGTGACGTTGAGAATGCCCATGAGGCGCGGTGCGTCCATCGCCATGCCCGCGAGCGGCGGGCGCGGCGCGGTGAGGCGCGCGGCCACGTCCTGGGGCAGGTCGCGGGCGGGGATCAGGCGGGGGGCTGCGTCGCGGGCGAGCACCTCGACCGTATCGAACCAGCACCAGCCGCCCGCGAGCGGCAGGGCACCCTCGGGGCGGAGCGGGTCGGTGCGGGGGATGGGGCGGTAATAGCTCATCTAGAGGCCGGAGCGCGCGATGTCCTGGATCAGCACCGGCACGCGGGAGGCCGCGGGCGGGGGCGCGCCGATGAGCAGCAGGTCCGACGCCTCGATATGGCCCGCGAACCACGCCGCGAGATCGACCGGATCATGGGTCGCGGGGGCCGGGCCTTCGACTGCGTCGAGCACGATCTTGGAGGGGGCCCAGACGCTGATCTGACCGTGTTTCATGGCCCAGTCGAGCTCGGTGCGGGTGGCGACCACGACGCAGCGGTCGTCGCGCCCGGCCAGCACCCAGGCGTTCTGTTCGAGCGCCAGCAGGTCCACGCGGCGCTGGGTCATGCGGTGGCCGGTCTGCGGTGCGGGCGTGTCGGGGTGGCCCACGCAGAGGATCACCGGCTCGGCCCGGGCCTGAAGCTGATCGAGCCAGCGCCCGAGGTTGGGCGAGGCGATGGCCGGGTTGGTGAGAAACACCACATGTGGGTGCGGCGCGGTATCGGGGGCGGCGGCGGAGGGCAGGTCGCCCGCCGCGCGCACGATCTCGACCCCGAGTGCGCCGGGGCCGCGGTCGAGCTTTTCGATGCGGACGAAGCAGCGCACCGCCTGCGGCTCCCACAGGATGCGCTCGGCGATGCGCTGGGCGAGCGTTTCGAGCAGGTTAAGCCGCTCCTCGGCGAGCGCGGCCTCGATCGCCTCGGTCACGCGGTCATAGGAGAGGATACGATCCACGTCGTCGTCGAGCGCGCCGGTCATCGGGCGCACCTCGACCACCACGTTGAAGGCGATGCGCTGGGTGGTGCCGCGCTCTGCCTGGAAGGCGCCGATCTCGACCTCGACCACGTGGTCGCGCACCGAGATGCGATCCAGCGGTCCATCGGGCGCGGTGGCGCGGGCGCGGGCCTGTGGGTGCTCGAAGGCGAGGCGGATTTCGTGGCTCATCGCGGGCGGTCCCTGTCGTTGCGTGCGGGTTGCGTAGCACGCGGGGCAGGGGCCGGAAACCCGGTAAAGCGACGCATCGGCGCGGCCAAGCGTCAGCGTCCGGCGGGGCGGGGTGGTTGGGGCCGGGCCTGCCGCTCTCCCCGATTTGCGACAGGCCCGGAACAAGCGCTCGCTCAGCCCTTGTCGAGGGGCGGGCCGCCCTTGCCGGGCCGTTCGGGCCCCTCGGCAAGCGCGTCCCGAAGCTCGTCGAAGCGGGCGCTGTGAAAGAAACGGGTGGACATGAGGGCGACGTAGAAAAAGGGCATCCTGAGGGCCTTTTCGTGAGAGAGGGCGTGTCCGTGAGCGAGGGCGGGTGCGGTCAGGCGGTGCGGGTGGTGTCGGGCGCGAGCCGGTCGAGGGTCATCCGCGTGACCGCGATCGCGTCCTTGAGCCCGAGCCGTTCCTGCTTGAGGCGCTTGAGCCGGGCCATGTCGGGCATCGGGCGGCGTTCCTCGTCGAGGATGCGGGCATCGAGGGCGCGGTGGCGCTGGCGCAGCGTGGCGATGCGGGCCATGAGCGACCGGGGCGAAACCTTTCTGGCGGATATCATCGAAGTCTCCGTTGATGCTGCGTGAACCTGTCTTGTGCAGTTGAGATAGGGAGGCGTGAGTTGAGGAAAAGCCAATTGATCGATATAGTTTGATTGGCATTTCCTATCGAATTGGAGGGCGGGATGAGCGACGAGATCACCTTGCGGCAGTTGCGCTATTTCCGGGCGCTCGCCGAGGCCGGGCATTACCGCAAGGCGGCCGAGCGCGCGGGCGTGAGCCAGCCCTCGCTGAGCCAGCAGATCCTGCGGCTGGAGGGGGCTTTGGGGCTGGCGCTGGTTGAGCGGGGCGGGCGCGGTGCGATCCTGACGCCCGCCGGGCGCGAGGTGCTGGCGCAGGCGCGGCGCGTGCTGGACGAGGCCGAGGCGCTGGGCGCGCTGGCGAGCCGCGCGGGAGAGACCGGCACCATCCGGCTGGGCGCGAGCCCGACGCTGGGGCCCTATTTCCTGCCGCATGTGGTGGAACGTCTGCGGCGCGACCTGCCGGGGCTGAAACTGGTGATCCGCGATGCGCCGCCGCTGGTGCTGCAGGAGGAGTTGCTGGAGGGGCGGCACGACCTCGTGCTGGCGCAATTGCCGGTGCGCTCGGGCGATCTGGCCTCGGCGCGGCTGTTCCGCGAGCCGCTCAGGCTGGCGGTGGCGCAGGATCATCCGCTGGCCGGGCGGGGGGGCGTGGCGGATGCCGATCTCGCGGGGCTCGACATCCTGGCCCTGCCGCCGGGCTATCCGCTGCACAACCAGATCGCGGCGCTCTGCGAGGAGGTGGGGGCGCGGCTGCGGCAGGATTACGAGGGGTCGAGCCTCGATGCGTTGCGGCAGATGACGGCGCTGGGGATGGGGGCGAGCTTTCTGCCCGCGCTCTATGCCGGGTCGGAGGTGCGGCCCGGGGCGGGTGATGTGGCGCTGCTCCGCTTTCGCGGGGACCGGTTCATGCGCTCGGTGGGGCTGGCATGGCGGCGGCGGGCCGCGCGCGGGGGGCTGATCGACCGGGTGGCGGCGGTGATCCGCGAGGTGGCGCAGACGCGGTTTTCCGGCGTGCTGCGGATGGAATGAAAACGGCCCCGGGCGGGGTGCCCGGGGCCGTCTTGCCTGTCGTGTCAGCCGGTTGTCAGTGGGCCGGCTGCTTGTCCCAGTCCTCGCGCTTGGGCAGCGTCTCGAACGTGTGCTCGGGCGGCGGCGAGGGCAGGGTCCATTCCAGCGTGTCGGCGTATTCGTTCCACGGGTTCGCCTCGGTCACGCGGGCGCCGCGGAACAGCGCGTAGAAGATCACGCCGAAGAAGAACACGAAGCTCGCGAAGGAGATGAACGCGCCCACGGACGACCACCAGTTCCACAGCGCGAAGGCCTCGGGGTAGTCGATATAGCGGCGCGGCATGCCCTGGCGGCCCAGGAAGTGCTGCGGGAAGAAGGTGAGGTTGGCACCGACGAACATCGCCCAGAAATGCACCTTGCCCATCCATTCCGGGATCATGCGGCCCGTCATCTTGGGGAAGTAGAAGTAGATGCCGGCGAAGATCGCGAACACCGCACCGAGGCTCATCACGTAGTGGAAATGCGCCACGACGTAGTAGGTGTCGTGATAGGCGCGGTCCACCGCTGCCTGGCTGAGCACGATGCCGGTGACGCCGCCAACCGTGAACAGGAACAGGAAGCCGAAGGCCCAGAGCATGGGCGTGCGGAACTCGACCGAGCCGCCCCACATGGTGGCGATCCAGCTGAATACCTTGACCCCGGTGGGCACCGCGATGACCATCGTGGCGAGCATGAAATAGCTCTGCTGCGTGAGGCTCATGCCCACGGTGTACATGTGGTGCGCCCAGACGATGAAGCCCAGGAAGCCGATCGCGATCATGGCCCAGACCATCGGCAGGTAGCCGAACACGGGCTTGCGCGAGAAGGTGGCGATCACGTGGGAGATGATGCCGAAGCCGGGCAGGATGATGATATACACCTCCGGGTGGCCGAAGAACCACAGGATGTGCTGGTAGAGCACCGGGTCGCCGCCGCCCGCCGGGTCGAAGAAGGTGGTGCCGAAATTGCGGTCGGTCAGCAGCATGGTGATCGCGCCCGCGAGAACCGGCAGGGCCAGCAGGATCAGCCATGCGGTGACGAAGATCGACCACGCGAAGAGCGGCACCTTGAACAGCGTCATGCCCGGCGCGCGCATGTTGAGGAAGGTGGTGATCATGTTGATCGCGCCGAGGA
>CAJXKX010000028.1 GCA_913055965.1 uncultured Roseovarius sp. | reverse complement strand
CCGCCTCGCCGAACGTCTTGGCTGCACCAAGGATCGCGAGGCCCCGACCATCGACGGCTCGGACGCGGTCTATCGCCACCCCGCGCCCTCCGCCGCCGCCTCGGGGCAGCTGCGCGACGGGATCGAGCTCGAAATCGCCCATTACTGCGACCCGATGTTCAAGCCGAAGGGGATGCCCATTGACTGACATGACCCCGACCCGCGCACCGACGCAATACCGACGGAATACCGACGTGAGACAGCCTCGCATCTTCGCCACTCCGGAGCACCGCCATGACCAGTGACGCCACCCGCGCCGCGGCCCTTCTGGCCGGGCACCGCGAGAGCATCGACCGCCTCGACGCGATCCTCGTCTTCACCCTGGCCGAGCGGTTCAAGCACACCCAGGCGGTGGGCAAGCTCAAGGCCGAACACGACCTTCCCCCGTCCGATCCGGCGCGCGAAGCCGCGCAGATCGAGCGGCTCGAAGAATTGGCGGCGGCGGCCGATCTCGACCCCGCCTTCGCCAAGGAGTTTTTGAACTTCATCATCGCCGAGGTGATCCGGCATCACCAGAAGCATCAATCGTAGGGTGGGGTTCGACCCCACCAAACCCCCGCCATTAAAGGAGAATATCAAATGGCCATGAAAATCCGTCTCGCCCGTGGTGGCTCGAAAAAGCGTCCCTTCTATCGCATCGTTGCAGCCGACAGCCGCATGCCGCGCGATGGCCGCTTCATCGAGAAACTGGGCACCTACAACCCGCTCCTGCCCAAGGACAGCGAGGACCGCGTCAAGATGGATATCGAGCGTATCCAGCACTGGCTCGACCGCGGCGCACAGCCCACGGACCGCATCGCCCGCATGCTCGAGGCAGCAGGCGTTCGCGAAAAGACCGAGCGCGCCAACATGAAAAAGGCCCAGCCCGGCAAGAAGGCGCAGGAACGCGCCGCCGAGAAGGCCGAAAAAGCCGCAGCCGCAGCCGAGGCCACGGCCGAAGAGTGATGCAGGCAAGGCACTGGAATGTCTGAGTTTTCCAATGACTTCCAGGCCGACCTCCTGCGCCTGATGCGCAGGCGGCGCGATGTGCGCCGTTTTCGCACCGACCCGGTGGACGAGACGCTCCTGCGCGAGTGCCTCGCCACCTTCTCGCTCGCCCCCTCGGTGGGGCTGAGCGAGCCCTGGCGCATTGTGCGCGTGCAGTCCGAGGCCGCCCGCGCCGCCGCGCTGGCGAATTTCGAGGCCGCCAACGCCGCCGCTCTCGACGGCTACGAGGGCGAAAAATCCTGCCTTTACAGTAGCCTGAAGCTTTCGGGCATGCGCGAGGCCCCGGTTCACCTCGCGGTGTTCTGCGACGAGACCACGCCCAAGGGCGCGGGGCTCGGCGCGCAGACCATGCCCGAGGCGCGCCGCTACTCGGTCGCCGGGGCCATCGCCCATGTCTGGCTCGCCGCCCGCGCCCGTGGCCTCGGTCTTGGCTGGGTGTCGATCCTCGATCCCGAACGCCTGGCCCAAGACCTCGATATCCCGCAGGATTGGCGGCTCGTGGCCTATCTCTGCCTGGGCTGGCCCGAGACCGAAAGCGACACGCCCGAACTGGAGCTTGCCGGATGGGAGCGCCGCCTGCAGGATGTCCCGGTGGAGACGAGATGAACCGCCGCAGCGAAAGGGCCCAACGATGAGCGATCTGGTCTGTGTCGGTGCCATTGCCGGGGGCTTCGGCATCCATGGCGAGGTGCGGCTCAAGAGCTTCACCGCCCGCCCCGAGGACATCGCCGCCTACGGCCCGCTCTGCACCGAGGACGGCGCGACCCGCTTCACCGTCACGCTGACCGGGCAGACCTCGGGCGCGCTGACCGCGCGGCTTGCCGGCGTAACCACCAAGGAACAGGCCGACACCCTGCGCGGCACGCGGCTCTGCGTCCCGCGCGAGCGGCTGCCGGACTTGCCCGAAGACGAATTCTATCACACCGATCTCATCGGGCTTTCGGTCCATGACAGCGGTGGCGCACCGCTGGGCCGGGTGCGCGCGGTGCTCAATCACGGGGCCTCCGACCTGCTCGAGATCGAGGTGCCGGGCGCAAGCCGCACCGTGCTTTTGCCGTTTACCCGCGAGGCGGTGCCGACGGTCGATATCGCCGCGGGCCGTATCGTGGCAGACCCGCCCGAAGGGATTTTCTGACACCATGGCCGACACGACCCGCTCTCACGGGCGCAAGAGCATCCGCCCCTCGCTGCAGCCGCGCGACCTGCTGACGCCTACGCCGGTGCTGGCGGGGGTATGGACCGCGCAGGTCATCACGCTCCTGCCACAGGCCTTTCCCGGCGTGCTGGCCGAGAGCCTGACGGGCCGCGCGCTGCGCGAGGGGCTGTGGTCGCTCGACACCATCGACCTGCGCGAGTTCGGCGAGGGGCGGCACCGCAATGTCGACGACACGCCCGCGGGCGGGGGCGCTGGCATGGTCCTGCGCGCCGACGTGATGGGCCGCGCCATCGACACCGCGCGCACCGCCGCGCGGCCCGGTGCCCCGCTGGTCTATCTCAGCCCCCGCGGCATTCCCTTCACGCAGGCCCGCGCCCGCAGCCTCGCCGCAGGCCCCGGCGTCACGCTCGTCTGCGGCCGGTTCGAGGGGCTGGATCAGCGGGTGATCGACCATTACGGGATCGAGGAGATCAGCCTCGGCGATTTCGTCCTGACCGGCGGAGAGATCGCCGCGCAAGCGCTGATCGACGCCTGCGTGCGCCTGCTGCCCGGCGTTCTGGGCAACGAGGCCTCGACCGAGGAAGAGAGCTTTGCCGACGGGTTGCTGGAACATCCCCACTATACCCGTCCCGCCGAATGGCGCGGTCATGCGATCCCCGAGGTGCTGACCTCGGGCGATCACGGCAAGGTCGCACGCTGGCGGCGCGAGATGTCCGAACGCCTGACAGCCGACCGCCGCCCCGACCTGTGGCGCGCCGCACGCAAGGCCGACGAATGACCGCCCCGCGCCTCGCCGATCTCGATCATCTCGTGCTGACGGTCGCCGATATCGGGGTGACGGTGGCATTCTACACGGACGTTCTGGGGATGGAGACAGAGGTGTTTCGCGCCACCGACGGCAGCGACCGGCACGCCCTGCGCTTCGGCACGCAAAAGATCAACCTGCATAGCGCGGGGGCCGAGTTCGCGCCCCGCGCCGCCCGCGCCACCCCCGGCTCCGCCGATCTGTGCTTTCTCAGCGACACGCCGCTCGCGCGCTGGCAGGCGCATCTTGCCGCCTGCGGCGTCGCGGTCGAGGATGGCCCCGTGCCGCGCAGCGGGGCCCAAGGGCCGATCGTCTCGCTCTACCTGCGCGACCCGGACGGCAACCTGCTGGAGATTTCCAACCGCGCGGGCTGAGCGCCGCGCCTCACCGCGCCGCAAAGAGCCCCGCATACTCGGCCCGCAGCGCGTTTTTCTGCACCTTGCCCATGGTGTTGCGCGGCAGCGCATCCACCAGGATGAGACGGCGCGGGCGCTTGAACCGGGCGAGCGCACGCTCTGCCGCCGCAGAGATTGCCTGCATGTCGGGCACGCCCCCCGCCTGAGGCACGAGGATCGCGACCGGCACCTCGCCCAGATCGGGATGCGGCACGCCAACCACCGCGCTTTCCAGCACGCCAGGCTGCTCGTCGAGCCACATCTCCACCTCCTTGGGGTAGATGTTGTAGCCGCCCGAGATCACCACGTCCTTGATCCGCCCGACGATGGTGACATAGCCGCGCGCGTCGATCATCCCCAGGTCGCCGGTGATGAAGTAGCCGTTCTCGCGGAGTTCCTCGGCGGTCTTTTCCGGCATGTCCCAGTAACCGCGAAACACGTTCGGCCCGCGCACCTCGAGCATGCCGACCTCGCCTTGCGGCACCTCCGCGCCGGTCTCGGGATCGGTGATGCGCAGTTCCACCCCCGGCAGCGGAAAGCCCACGGTGCCCGCGCGCCGGTCGCCCTCGTAGGGGTTGGAGGTGGTCATGTTGGTCTCGGTCATGCCGTAGCGTTCGAGGATGCGGTGCCCGGTGCGCGCCGCGAAGGCCTCGTGCGTCTCGGCCAGCAGCGGGGCGGAACCGGAGGTAAAGAGCCGCATATGCGCCACCAGTTCGCGGGTAAGGCGCGGATCGTCCAGCAGCCGGGTGTAGAAGGTCGGCACGCCCATCATCGCCGTCGCCTCGGGCAGCGCCGCGATCACCGCGTCGATGTCGAAGCGCGGTTGCCAGATCATCGCGCCGCCGGTCATCAGCACGGTGTTCGTCGCCACGAAGAGGCCATGGGTGTGAAAGATCGGCAGCGCATGCAAGAGCACGTCGCGGTCGGTGAAGCGCCAGTATTCGGCCAGCACCCGCGCGTTGCTGAGCAGGTTGTCCTGCGTCAGCATCGCCCCCTTGGAGCGCCCGGTCGTGCCCGAGGTGTAGAGCAGCGCGGCCAGATCGCCCGCGTCGCGCGGCACGGTCCCGAACGTCTCGGGTTGTCCGCGCGCTGCCGCGCTGAGGCTGCCGCCGCCCTCGGCGTCGAGCGTCATCAGCGCAGCGCCCGCGCCCTCGGCCACCGGGCGCAGCCTGTCCTCCTGCGCGGGGTCGCAGAGCAGCAGCCCCGCGCCGCTGTCGGTCACGAAATAGGCCACCTCGTCGGGGGTGTAGGCGGTGTTGAGCGGCAGGAACACGATGCCCGCCTGCACGCAGGCGGCATAGACGGCCAGCGCCTCGGCCGATTTCGGCACCTGCGCGGCGAGCCGGTCACCGGGCGCGAGCCCCGCGTCGCGCAGCGCATGGGCCAGTTGCGCGGTCCGGCGCAGGAACGCGTCGTAGCTGAGGCTGCGCCCCCCGCCGAGGTGCAGGAACGGCGCGGCGCTGCCCGCGTGGCGGGCGAACAGAGTATCGAAGAGAGGATTGGCCATGTCCGTCGGTCCTTGTCGCTCGGGAGGTCAGGCGGCGGCGAGCCGGTGTTCGCGGATCGGCAGGTGCACGATGGCCGAGAACGCGCCGACGCCCACGCCAACCCACCACACAAGCGTGTAATCGCCCGTCACGTCATAGAGCCGCCCGCCCAGCCACACGCCGAGGAAACTGCCAAGCTGATGCGAGAAGAACACGATACCGTAGAGCGTGCCCATGTAGCGCAGCCCGTAGAGATGCGCGACAAGGCCCGAGGTGAGCGGCACCGTGGCCAGCCACAGCGAGCCCATCGCCACGGAAAAGAGCAGCACCGTGCCCGGCGTGATCGGCGTCAGGATAAAGGCGGCGGCAACGAGCGTGCGCGCCGTGTAGATACCCGCCAGCAGGTATTTCTTGGAATAGCGGTTGCCCAGCCACCCCGCCATCAGCGTGCCGCCGATATTGGCGAGACCGATGAGCGAGATCGCCACCGCCCCCAGCGCCGAGGTGGTGGTGATGCCGATATTGTGCAGCACCCCGCCGGGCAGGATCGGCCCGCACATCTCGGTCACCAGCGCGGGGAAATGCGCGGTGATGAAGGCAAGCTGATAGCCGCAACTGAAAAAGCCGAGAAAGATCAGCGTATAGGACGGATCGCGAAACGCCCGGACGAGGATCGTCCCCATCGAATCCTCGAGTTCGGCGCGGCCCGCCGGCGCGGGCGAGCGCATCAGCGGCAGCATCACCAGAGCCGCGAGGATGGTGACGGCAAAGACCAGGAACACGCTCTGCCAGCTCAGAAAGCCCAGCATCCACTCCGCCACCGGCGCGCCGAAGACCTGCCCCGCCGATCCTGCGGCGGTGGCGATGGCGAGGCTCATCGAGCGGTTCGCGTCCGAACTCGCGCGCCCCACCACGGCGAGGATCACGCCAAAGCCCGTGCCCGCGATGCCGAACCCCACCAGAACCTCGTAAAGCTGATGCGCCTCGGGCGAGACGGCAAAGGACGACAGCACCAGCCCGGCGGCATAGACCAGCGCGCCGATGATGATGGCCCGCCTGTCGCCCATCTTTTCGGCCAGCGCGCCAAAGAGGGGCTGACCGATCCCCCAGGCGAGGTTCTGGATCGCGATGGCCAGCGAGAACTCGGCGCGCGGCCAGTTGAACTCTTCAGCGATGGGAATCTGGAACACCCCGAAAGAGGCGCGGATCGCGAAGGAGATCATAAGGATGGTGCAGCCCGCGATCAGGACGGGCGTGATGAGGGGGGCGGATTTCTGCATGGGGCCTCGCGCGCGATCCGGCGCGACGTTACGGCGCGGCCGCGCCTTGTGCAAGACGCCGGATGACCGGCGCCATCACCAGCGGCGTGAGATACATCGGCAACTGATAGAGCCCCACGAACAACAGCAGCGCCGCCGCGGTCTCGGGCGGCAGCGCGCCGAGAAACAGCGCGAGGTTGCGGTTGCCCGCGATGACCGCCAGCGCCGGGGCGCTCTGCGGCGCGCGGTGCCGCGTCAGCAGCAGGGTCGCCGCCTGCGCACCGAAGCCCAGCACGAAAACGGTGGCCAGCGTCAGCCACAGCGCGGGCGTCGGGGCCAGCAGCGCAGGCCCCACGGCCGACATCAGGCCCACCACCACCACCGCCATCCCGAGCGTGATGAGCCCGTCCACCGCGCCCTGCCCCTCCGGGCCGCGCAGCCACGCCACCCGCGTCCGCATCACGATCCCCGCGCCCCCCGCCAGCGCGATCACCGCCAGCAGCCGCAGCGCCGCCTCGACCACCACCAGCGGCGCGCCAAACACCGGCAGCAGCCAGAACACCGGCAGCACCGTCAGCGGCAGCAGCGCCGTGCCCAGAACGAGCTGACGCAGCGCCGGGGCCGGATCGCCGCCCGCGAGGATGGTCAGGCCGGGGCTCCCGGTCATCGGCGCGGCGGCCAGCACCAGCACCACGAGCAGCACCGCAAAGCCCGGCATTTCCTCCGAGGCCGCAAAGCAGGCCAGACCGCCGAGGCCCGCCACCACCAGCGCCAGCAGCAGGAAGCCCGCGCCGGGTCCCATGAAGATCATCCAGAAGCGCTGCCAGCGGGTGAAGCGGCCGCCCTGGTTGTAGGCGAGGCCACCGAGCGCCCACAGGACGATGTGCGCCGCGCCGCCGCCGAGCTTGCGGCCGGTCAGGGCGTGGCCGAACTCGTGGACCAGGATCGAGAGGGTCGCCACGACCATGAAGACCAGGACGCCGAGCAACTGGTCCCGGGTCTGGACGTGGGTGGCACCGCCGAGGAGGGCGGCGGTGATCCAGAACCACGGCTGGATCTCGACCGGAACGCCGAAGACGGTGAAGCGAATCATGCGCGGGAGGGCTTAGACGGGAATCGCCCCCGGCGCAACCCGCGGCCGATGCGGAGTCCGGCTCACCCCGCAACTGTGGCCCGCATGGGCCCTCCGTCCGACTTGTTGGGGATGATCCTACCGCGGCCCAGCGGTCCCTCGAGTCCCGGCAACCCGCGGCCGATGCCTCGAACTCCGACGACCGGCCCGAAAAGAAGCCGCCCGGCAGATCGGGGGACGACCTGCCGGGCGGCTCACACACACACACGTTTGGGGGAAAACGGTGTCCGAAGCTCCAACGCTTTCCGTTGGGGCTGCCCGTGGGGGGCGGACGACGCGATTCAATCAGGAGCGCGGGCCTGCGGCAAGGAGTTTTTTATCTTCCAGTCGAAAATGTCCGGAATTGCGGGTTTTATATGATATTTGAAAGAATCCCCTGGGGAAGATCGGGAATCCCGGAGAATCAGGACTTGGCGGACTTCTTGGCCGGCCGGGGAGGGAACTCGAAGCCGACTTTGCCCGTGTCAGGGCTAAAGGTCAGGAAGGCATCGAAGGGCCGCTTGGTGCGGTTCGAGATGAAGCCCTTGATCAGCCCGGTCTTGCCCTCGGTGAGCATCTTGAGGAACTCCTCCTCGGGGATTTCCTTCTGGAGGATGGTCTTGCCGACGCGGATGCCGTCGGGGTCCTTCTTGGTCCGCAGCTCGGGCACCAGCCAGGCCTTTTCGGTGCCGTAGACCTTGAGCGACTTGCCCTCGAGCTCGACGGTCGCCACGACCTGGTCCTCGGTGAGGTCGGAGAAGTCCTCCTTTTCCTCCTGGTCGAAGACGAAGTTGACCTTGAACTTGTCGTCGAGCTCGAGTCCGGCCTCGAAGGGCTTGTTGAAGCGCGACTTGAAGCCCTCGAGCGGGCCGACGAACTTGGTGGTGAACAGCTGGTGCGCCTCCTCGGGGGTGATCAGGCGGCCGGCGACGTGCTTCTTGGCCCGGAACCCGCACTCGGGCTCGCGGCACTCGTAGGTGGCATCGGTCTGCTTGAGCGCCGGCGCGCCGCACTTCGGGCAGGGCGTCGGCAGGTCCGGGAAATTCCGGTTCTTGAGTTCGGTGGCGAGGGTCTTGGCCTTCTGGACGATCTCGGTGGTGTAGTTCTTGATCTCGTCCATGAAGGCGTCGCGGGCCAGCTGGCCGTGCTCCATCTGGCGCAGCTTGTACTCCCAGTCGCCGGTCATCTGCGGTGAGGCGAGCCCGGCGATGTCCATCTCCCGCACCAGTTGGATCAGTCGCATCCCGTTGGGCGTGACGTGGAGCGGGGCGCGGGCTCCATCGCCCTCGCGGGCGATGTACTTCTGCGCGATGAGGGTCTCGATGATCGCCGCGCGGGTCGCCGGGGTGCCGAGGCCGCGCTCCGACATCGCCTCGGCCAGGGCCTCGTCGTCGACCAGCTTGCCGGCGCCCTCCATGGCCGAGAGCAGGGTCGACTCGGTGTAGCGGGCGGGCGGCTTGGTCTGCTCGTTGCGCACCTCGATCTCCTCGGTGCGGGCCGTCTCGCCGTCGGACACCGCGGTGAGGTCGTCCTTGCCGGAGGCGACGCCCGGCTTGCGGCCGTAGACCGCGAGCCAGCCGGGTTTGACGAGGATCCGGCCCTCCGTCTTGAAGACGTCCCTGGCCTCCGGCGTGGTGATCGTGGTGAGGCGGGTCGTCTGCTCGAACTCGGCGTTGGGGAAGAACACCGCGATGAAGCGCTTCACGATCATGTCGTAGAGCTTCTCCTCGGCGTCGCTGAGCTTCACCACCCGCCCGGTCGGGATGATCGCGAAGTGGTCGGAGACCTTGGCCGAGTTGAAGACCCGCTTGGACTTCACCAGCCGGGCGCCGTCGTGCTCGTCGAGGACCTTGCGGGCGAACTCGGCGACCGGGAGCTCGGAGCGGGCGATGTCGGCCATGGTCGAGCGGACGGTGCCGGTGTAGTCCTCGGGGAGGTAGCGCGAGTCGGTCCGCGGGTAGGTGACCATCTTGTGCTTCTCGTAGAGGGCCTGGGCGAGGGCCAGGGTGCCCTTGGCGGAGAAGGGGGCCTCGCGCTGGAGGGTGGTGAGGTCGTAGAGCTGCGGCGCGATCTGGGTCGAGGGCTTCTTCTCCTCGGTGACCTCGCCGGTCTGGCCCTCGCAGCGCGCCTCGATTGCCTCGGCGAGCTGGCGGTCCCAGATCCGCTCGGCGCGGCCGTGGGGTTGCTCCGGGTCCCGGCGGAACCCGGGGTCGAACCAACGGCCCGGGTAGGTCCCCGCGGCCACCCCGAAGCGGGCGTGGACCTCGAAGTAGTCCTCCGGCTTGAAGTCCTGGATCTCCTGCTCGCGCTTGGCGAGGATCGCCAGGGTGGGGGTCTGGACCCGCCCGGCGGAGGTGATGTTGAAGCCGCCGTGGCGGGAGCGGAAACAGGTCAGCGCCCGGGTCGCGTTGAGGCCGACCAGCCAGTCGGACTCCGAGCGGCAGCGGGCGGCGTCGGCCAGCGGCTGCATCTCGTCGTCGCCCCTCAGGCTCTCCCAGGCGGCGAGGATCGACGGGGTGGTCATCGACTGCATCCACAGCCGCCTCACCGGCTTGTCGATCTTCCCGATGTCCATGATGTAGCGGAAGATCAGCTCGCCCTCGCGGCCGGCGTCGCAGGCGTTGACGATGACGTCGACGTCCTTGCGCCGGGCCAGCTTGACGACCTGCTTGAGCCGCGCCGAGGAGTTCTCGATCGGGTCGAGGTCGAACTTCTCCGGGATCGCGGGCAGCACCTCGAACTTCCACGGCAGCTTGTTGCCGGTCGGGCCGGTGGGCATGCGCAGCTCGACGAGGTGGCCGACCGCCGAGGTGATCACCGCGTCGTCGTTCTCGAAGTAGGCATCACGCGCCTTCCCCTTCTTCTCGAACTTCCCGAAGACCTTGGCCAGGGCCTTGGAGAGGTCGGTCATGACGGAGGGCTTCTCGGCGATGATGAGTGTTTTTCCCATGGATGGTCCGGGTCGGTCGGTGGCGAGGCACTAGACGGGCAGGGGGCGGCTTGGCAAGGGCATTCGGGATCGCGCCCCGGGTTCCCCGTAGGGGAAAGTCCCGCCGCCGACGATTCGCCCGGCCGGGCCGGCTACAGGCTTCAGCGGGCACGCTGAAGCTCCCGGATCCGGCGCGACAGGGCCCGGAGGGTCAGGGTGAGCGCCGCGATGCCCGCCACGCCGGGCGGCAGCACCGCCGGCCGGAGGCTGCCCGAGGCGACCGGGACGAAGAGCCCGGCGGTGAAGCCGGCCAGGGCCAGGACGTTGACCACGCGCAGCGCGCTGAGCGTGAACCACGGGCCGGGACGCGAGGAGGGCACCGCGACCGGGGTGCCGGTGGCGATCGCCCGGCCCTGGTGCAGCATCGGAAGCGAGAGGCCGGCCAGGGCCGCGGCCAGCAGCAGCAGCGCGATCGACAGGGTGGCGTCGCTCACGCCGGCCGGCAGGCGGAGGTCCAGGGTGCCGAAGAAGGCGCGGCCGGCGGCGGCGAAGCGCCCCGGCGCGCTCCAGGTGGCGGCGAGGTAGAGCAGGGTGAAGCCGCCGGCCAGGAGGGTGGCGAGCCCGCTGGCGATCAGGAGGTAGCCGGGGAGTCGTTGCATCCGGGCCGAGGAAAGGGCGTCGGGCGGGCGGAGTCGATCCGCGGTCTCAGGGGGTGGCCCGCGGGGCTGCGGGCAGGTCCTCGAGTGGGTCGGCCCGCCGCTT
>CAJXKX010000027.1 GCA_913055965.1 uncultured Roseovarius sp. | reverse complement strand
GAGATCGGCGAGGATCGGGCAATCGGGCCGGTGATCGCCCGCGCAGGCCTCGACCAGGTGCGCCAGCGTCGCGCGCATCGCGCCCAGTTCGGCCAGCTTGGCGTCGATCCTCTCGAGATGCGCCTTGGCGATTCGGCGCACGTCGGCGCTTGCGCGGGCCTCGTCCTCGTAGAGCGCGAGCAGCCCCCGGCAATCCTCGATGGAAAAGCCCAGCGACCGCGCCCGCCCGAGGAAACTGAGCTTGTGGACATCCGACTCGCGAAACCGGCGATAGCCGTTCTCGCCGCGCATGGGCCGGACGAGGCCGATTTCCTCGTAATAGCGGATGGTCTTGGCCGGCAGCCCGGTGCGCTCTGCCACATCTCCGATATTCATGGCTCTGCCCCCCTCATCAACCGGCCGTCGCGGGCCGTGTCGTGGCCGGTCTGCCCGCGCGCGTCCCGCTGTCCGTGGTCTCGTCCTGGCCCGCGCCCACGCGCAGCCGCCGCAGGCGCAGCGCGTTCGTCACCACGAACACCGAACTGAGCGCCATCGCCCCCGCCGCCAGCACCGGCGACAGCAGCATGCCCGTGGCGGGGGAGAGCACCCCCGCCGCCACCGGGATGAGCGCCACGTTGTAGCCGAAGGCCCAGACCAGATTCTGCCGGATGTTGCGCATCGTCGCGCGCGACACCGCGACCGCACCGGTCACCCCGCGCAGATCGCCCGACATGAGCACCACGTCGGCGGCCTCGATGGCCACATCCGTGCCGGTGCCGATGGCGATGCCGACATCCGCCTGCGCCAGCGCGGGCGCGTCGTTGATCCCGTCGCCGACAAAGGCCACGGGGCCCCGCGCCTGCATGTCCTTCAGCGCCGCGACCTTGTCCTCGGGCAGAAGGCCGGCCACCACCTCGTCGATGCCGGTCTCGCGGGCGATGGCAAGGGCCGTCTCGCGCTTGTCGCCGGTCAGCATCGCCACGCGCAGCCCTGCCTCATGCAAGGCGGCGATGGCCGAAGCGCTCGTGGGCTTGACCGGATCAGCCACCGCGATCACGGCGGCCAGCCGCCCGTCGATGGCGGCGAAAAGCGCGGTGCGCCCGCGCGCCGCGAGATCGGCCTCGGTCTGCGCGAGGGGCGCGGTATCCACGCCCTCGCGCGTCATCAGCCGGTCCGCGCCGACCAGCACGTCGCGTCCCGCGACCCGCGCCCGCACGCCGTGGCCGGTGATCGTCTCGAATTCCGACGCCTCGGGCAGGTCCGCCCCCTCGGCGCGGGCGGCGCGAGCGATGGCATCGGCGACCGGATGCTCGGACCGCGCCTCGACCGCCGCCACGAGCCGCAGCACCTCGGCGCGGTCCATGCCCTCTGCCGTCACCATGTCGGTCATCTCGGGGCGGCCCTCGGTGACGGTGCCGGTCTTGTCGAGCGCCACGGTGCGCACCCCCGAAAGCGCCTGAAGCGCGTCGCCCTTGCGGAAGAGCACGCCCATGTCGGCCGCGCGCCCGGTGCCCACCATGATCGAGGTGGGCGTGGCCAGCCCCATCGCGCAGGGGCACGCGATGATCAGAACCGACACCCCCGCCACCAGCGCCAGCGTCAGCGCCGGGTCGGGGCCGACCACGAGCCACACCGCCACGGAGAGCGCCGCCACCGCCATGACCGCAGGCACGAACCACAGCGTGATCCGGTCCACCATGCCCTGAATCGGCAGCTTGGCGCCCTGCGCCTCCTCGACCATGCGGATGATCTGCGCCAGCGTCGTGTCCGCCCCCACATGCGTGGCGCGCAGCGTGAGGCTTCCGGCACCGTTCACGGTGCCGCCGGTCACGGAATCGCCCTCGCCCTTGTCCACGGGCACCGGCTCGCCGGTGATCATGCTCTCGTCCACATGGGCGTGGCCCTCGGTCACCTCGCCATCGACGGGGATGCGCTCGCCGGGGCGCACCAGCACGGTATCGCCCGGAACGATCTCGTCGATCTCCACCTCCTGCGCCGCGCCGTCACGCATCACCCGCGCGGTGCGCGCCTGAAGGCCCATCAGCCGCTCGATCGCCGCCCCCGTGCGCCCCTTGGCGCGCGCCTCGAGCCAGCGGCCCAGCAGGATCAGCACGACGATCACCGCCGCCGCCTCGAAATAGACGGCACGCACCGACTCTGGCAGCAGCGCGGGCAGGAAGGTCGCCACCACCGAATAGCCCCAGGCGGCCCCGGTGCCCAGCGCCACGAGGCTGTTCATGTCGGGCGCACCGCGCAACAGCGCGGGCACGCCCACCCGGTAGAACCCGCGCCCCGGCCCCGCCAGAACCAGCGTGGTGAGCACGAATTGCAACACCCAGCTTGCCTGCATGCCCACCGTGTCGGCGATCAGGTGATGCAGCGCAGGGATCAGATGCCCGCCCATTTCCAGCACGAAGACCGGCAGCGCCAGCGCCGCCGCAAGCGCGGTGCGCCGCGCCATCATCCGCGCCTCGTCCTGCTTGCGTGCCGATGCGTCGCGGGACGCACCGCCCTCTGCCACCTTCGCCGGATAGCCCGCATCGCCCGCCGCGGCCGCGAGATCGCCCGGCGTGACCGCGCCTTCGGCATGGATCACCCGCGCGCTCTCGGTGGCGAGGTTCACCCGCGCCTCGACGACGCCCGGCACGGCGGACAGCGCCGCCTCAACCCGGCCCACGCAGGAGGCGCAGGTCATCTTGTCCACCGACAGCACCGTCTCGGCGCGGCGCATCGGATAGCCCGCCCGGTGGAGCGCCGCCGACAGATCGCCGAGGCGCACGCCCTCCGCCATCTCGACCCGCGCCGAGGCATCCGCGAGGTTGACCTCGGCGCGCGCCACGCCCTCGACCGACAGGAGCGCCGCCTCCGTGCGTCGCACACAGCCTGCGCAACTCAACCCGTCGAGATGAAACCTGATCTGCCGTGTTCCGGCCATTCCGGCACCCCTTTCGTATCCACCGATGGGCCAGACATAGGGCTTCCCGTGACTGGAAGGTCAAGGGCCGCGCCGTTTTTCGCCCCGCGAACACCGTCTTTGCGCTTGCGGGACCGGTGCGGCCTGTTACCGTGATTGTGTCATGGTGCCGCCCCGAGGGGCGGAGAATTGGGAAGCCGGTGAGAGACCGGCGCTGCCCCCGCAACGGTAAGGGAGGGCGACGAGGCAAGACGCCACTGGGCCGCAAACGGCCCGGGAAGGGGCCTCTCGCACGGGCGAACGCCCGCCACCCAAGCCCGGAAACCAGCCATGATCCACGTCGAATCGCGGTGGGCGATCCGGGCGTCAGCGCGCCCGCGCGCCTGCGCCCCGCCCGCAGCCCCATCCGGCCCGGGGTGCGGCCGGGGAGACCAGACCATGACCGACCTCGCCCGAATCATCGGCGCTTTGGAAGACAGCAGCGCAGAAGGCGCGCAGGCGCTCGCCGCCGCGCGGCTGGGTTTTCTCGAATGGGTGTTCGCCGCGCCCGGCCCGGTCACCGCGCACATGGCGCGCGACGCGCTGGGCACGCAGGCGGCGCGCGCCGCGCAAAGCGCCGCGGCGCGTGCCTTTGTCGGCTGCCTGCGCGAGGCGAGCCTGCCCGGCCCGACCAGCGGCGCACGCCGCAGCGGGCGGCGCGGGCGCTGGCTCAACTGACTGCCCTGAAAAAGAAAAACGGCGACACCAGGGAGGAGGAGGGTGCCGCCGTTCTCATTCGCATCCGGCCTCAGGGAGGAGGAGGAGACCGTCCGCTATCTTGCAGGACCGCGGTAGCGATCCTGTCGTATGGTCCCGGGCTCCAGGGAGGAGGAGAGGAAACCCGCGACCATCACGAGTGCGCCAGGGAGGAGGAGAGGCGCACCCGTATTCCGTTCAGCGCCGTGCGCCGTAGACCGAGTCGTGTGCGACGCGGCGAATTTCGCTGCGATGCAGGCCCAGATCGGCCAGATCGCGACCGCTCAGGTCGGAAAGTTCGCGCACCGTGCGGCGATAGGCGCGGTAGTCCGCCACACGCTGCACTGCGGCGACAACGGCGTCCCGTGCCTCGCTCCACACCATCGAGGCGGTGCCTTGCTGCGTGACGATCGACCGTGCCATTTTCTTTTCCTTGCGATACTGTTCGTTTTCAGTGTCAGAGCCGCGCTTTCCGGCCCCGGTTGATACAAAGATAGCGTCTTTCTGCGCCTGCACAATACCGCGGATCAACAATTCTGCCATGCGTTTTCTGCATGGCAGAAACTGACCTAACGTCAGGCAAAAGCGGGGTTTTTCATCACCCCGTGATGCCCTCTTGCGCAGTCGGGAAAGATATGGGGCTGCTGCGCTGCGGCGCAAGGGTGATGTTCGCAGCGAAAATCGCTGGACCGGCGCGCGCGGCGTGATAGCAAGGGGCATGACACCGCGCGATCTCGTCCTCACGCCCACCGGGCTGCGCTTTGGCGGGCGGCGCTATCCCTGCACCATCGGGCGCGGCGGGGTCTCGGGCACCAAGCGCGAGGGCGACGGCGCGACCCCGCGCGGCGTGCACCGCATCGTCGGCATGCTCTACCGCCCCGACCGCATGGCGCGTCCCGCGGACTGGGCGCTGCCCATCCGCCCCGGCGACCTTTGGTCCGACGATCCCGGCCACGAGGATTACAACCTCATGGTCCGCGCCCCCTACCCGCACAGCCACGAGGTGCTGCGCCGCGCCGACCCGCTCTATGACCTGGTGATCATCACCGACTGGAACTGGCCCCGCGCCGAGCGCGGGCGCGGGTCGTGCATCTTTATCCACCGCTGGCGCAGGCCCGGCTTTCCCACCGCGGGCTGCATCGCGCTCGACCCCGCGCATCTGCGCAGCATCGCGGCGCGCATCCGCTTCGAGACGCGGCTGATCGTGCGATAGCGCGCGAACCGCGCCTGGAGCCGAAACCGGCCGATTCGCCCCCCGGGATCGGAGTGGCAAATCGCCTGGCGCAGTCGTTCGCCACCCATCCCTCACGCCGCCGCGCGATCGCCTGATTGATGAACGTCCGCTCAAGGCCAGGGCTTCCCCCGGCCCATACCCTCAGCGCCCCGCCAGCATCGCCAGCCGGATCAGCGCCCGCTCGACCAGCGCCATGTCGGGCGCGCGCTGCCCCGCCGAACGCAGCGTCAGGTCGGTTTCGGTGAGGATCGCCAGCGCCTGTTCGAGCCGCCCCGCCCCCCAGTGCTGCGCCTGCCGCAGCATCCGGTCGCGGCGTGGGCCGAAGACCGGCGGGCGCAGGCGGGCGATGCCCTTGGCGGCTCCGCCGGGATCGGCGGCGGCGGTGTAGAGCGCCCGGAAATGCCGCGCCGCGCCGATGCACAGCCCCACCGGCTGCACCCCCTGCGCCCGCAGCCGCCGCAGCACCGGCCCGATATCGCCCGGCCGCCCCTCGGCCACGACATCGAGGATGTCATCCAGGTCGGCCTCGGTCGGGGGGGGGCAAAAGCCGCGATATCCTGCGGCGCAAGCGGGGTATCATCCCCCATCTTGTAGAGCGCGAGCTTTTCCACCGTCTGCCGGAAATCGCCGGGATCGAGCGCACGGGACAGCGCCACCAGATCGCCCATCACCGCGCCGGGGATGTCGCGCAGCCCCGCGCGCGCCAGCACCGCCTCGATTTCCTCGCGCGAGGGCGGATCGTCGTAGATGGCGGCGGCATAGGCGTTGGGATGGCTCTCGAAGGCCTTGCGCAGCTTCGACGTGGGTTTGAGCTGCCCGGCGGTCACGACGATCTGCGCATCGCCCTCGGCCCAGTCGTCGAGCGCGGCGAGAATCGGCTCGGCGACACCGTCACCCGCCTCGTCCACCAGCACCGCGCGCGGTCCGGGGAAAAAGCCCTGCGCCTTGACCGCATCCAGGAGCGCCGCGCGATCCTTGCGCAGATCGGCGGCGGCAAGGCGGGCGAGGCGCATCTCCTCCTCGGCACCCGGCCCCAGCAGCGCCGCCAGCATCTCCTGCCGTTTCAGCGCCACCCGCATCCCGTCGGGGCCATAGATCAACAGCCCCGTGCGCTGCGGCTCGGGCCGGGAGAAATAGCGGGCAGCGTCGCGCGACCCCAGCTTCATCGCGAGCGGCGGGCGGCCGCGGCGGCGAGGCGGGTCAGCATCTGGTCGGCCAGCATCTGCATCAGCCGCGCCTCGGCGTCGCGCTGCGCGGCTTGCGTGGCGACTGGCGTGCCAAAGCTGGAATATCCAGTGAAATTTGTGACTTCGCCGCTATCGACCACGGTCTCGTCCTGCAGGTCGGCCAGCGTGTAGCGCACCGTGCCGATGAGATTGAACCGCGCGGCGACGTTGCTGCGGTCGATGGCGATCGCCTCGGCGCGCACCGAGATGACCGGTCGCAGTTCGTATCGCGGGGCCGAAGGCCGGCCCAGCCGCGTCTCGATCTCGCGGGTCAGCAGAAAGCCCGCGCGGCTGTCGGGCGCGGCCACGCGGACCCGCCCCATCAGCGCGTCGCCCCCGCCGCCCGGCGCGTAGACCGGCGCAAACCCGCAGCCCGCCAGCAGGGCGAGACCCGAGAACAGGAACAGGCGGCGGTCAGATGACGACATTCACGATCCGTCCGGGGACGACGATGATCTTTTTCGGCGCGGCCCCCTCCAGCGCCCTTTGCACAGCATCATGCGCCAGCGCCGCCTTTTCAACCTCGGATTTCGCCATGTCGCGCGGCACTGCGATCTCGGCGCGGCGCTTGCCGTTGATCTGGATGGGCAGCGTCACCGTGTCCTCGATCAGCATGGCCGGGTCGGCCACGGGCCAGACGGCGGTCGCGACCAGCCCCTCGCCGCCCAGCATCGCCCAGACATCCTCGGCGAGATGCGGGGTCATCGGAGCCATGAGCTGCGCCAGCGTGCGCATCGCCTCGGCCTTTGCCGCCTGCCCCGCCTGCGATTTCGCCAGCGTCGCGGTAAAGGCGTAGAGCCGCGCGATGGCGGCGTTGAAGCCGAAGGATTCGACGCCCTTCGTGACCTCGTCGATGGTCTTGTGCATCTCGCGCAGCAGCGCGGTATCGGCCTCGGGGGCGGGATCGGCGGGCGTCCCGGCGATCTCGGCGGCGATGCGCCAGACGCGGGCGAGGTGCCGGTGCGCGGCCTCGGCGCCCGAGGCGGTCCATTCCACGTCGCGCTCGGGCGGGCTGTCCGACAGCACGAACCAGCGCGCCGTATCGGCCCCGTATTCCGCGATGATAGTCGAGGGATCGACCACGTTCTTCTTGGATTTCGACATCTTGGCGGAGGGGATCACCTCTACCTCGGTGCCATCGGCGAGGCGTCCGTCGCTCACCTCTTCGGGCAGGTGATAGACCGGGCGGCCCCGGTCATCGCGCGTCTGGTAGATCTCGTGCGTGACCATGCCTTGGGTGAACAATGCATCAAACGGCTCGATCGCCTTTTCGGGCAGGTGCCCGCAGATATGCATCGCCCGCGCGAAGAAGCGCGAATAGAGCAGGTGCAGGATCGCGTGCTCGATACCGCCGATATACTGATCGACGTTCATCCAGTATTCGGCCTCGGCCATTTCGGTGGGCGTCGTCGCACGAGGCGCGGTGAAGCGGGCGAAATACCACGACGAATCCACGAACGTGTCCATCGTGTCGGTCTCGCGCCGCGCGGGCGCGCCGCAGGCGGGACAGGCGCAATGCACCCATGTCGGGTGCCGGTCGAGCGGGTTGCCGGGGGCCTCGAAGCTCACGTCGTCGGGCAGCGCGATGGGCAGGTTTTCCTTGCGCTCCGGCACCACGCCGCAGGCCTCGCAATGCACCACCGGGATCGGGCAGCCCCAGTAGCGTTGCCGCGAAAGGCCCCAGTCGCGCAGGCGATACCTGGTGACACCCTGCCCCACGCCGTTTTCCTCGCAGAACGCGATGGCGGCCTCGATGGCGGCCTCTCCGGTCTGCAACTCGTCGCCCGCGACGCGGCGGGTATAGCGCACCGTCTCGGGCTTGGGCGGGACATACGGGCTCTCTGCGACGTCATGCGCACCGTCGCGTGGCTGGAACGTGTCGATGATCGGCAGATCGTATTTCACCGCGAAATCATGGTCGCGCTGGTCATGCGCGGGCACGCCGTAGATCGCGCCGGTGCCGTAATCCATCAGGATGAAATTGGCGATCCACACGGGCAGTTCCCACGCGTTGTCAAACGGATGGCGGGCGCGCAGTCCGGTGTCAAAGCCCAGCTTCTCGGCCTTTTCAATCGCCTCGGCGGTGGTGCCGCCCTTGCGTGCCTCGGCCACGAACTCCGCCACATCCGCGCGCTCGCGCTCAAGCTGGCGCGCCAGCGGATGGTCGGGCGAGATGCCGATAAAGGACGCCCCCATCATCGTGTCGGGCCGCGTGGTGTAGACCTCGATCCGGTCATGCCCCTCGGGGCCGTCACCCAGACCAAAGGCGAATTGCAGCCCGCGCGATTTGCCGATCCAGTTTTCCTGCATGGTGCGGACCTTGGCGGGCCAGTCGTCGAGCCCGTCCAATGCCTCCAGCAACTCCCCGGAGAAATCCGAGATGCGGAAGAACCATTGCGTGAGTTCGCGCCGCTCGACCTCGGCGCCCGAGCGCCAGCCGCGCCCGTTTTCCACCTGCTCGTTGGCCAGCACGGTCATATCCACCGGGTCCCAGTTCACCACCGCGTTCTTGCGATAGACGAGACCCTTTTCGAGGAAGTCGAGGAACAGCGCCTGCTGCTGGCCGTAATATTCGGGATCGCAGGTGGCGAATTCGCGGGACCAGTCAATCGACAGACCCAGCGGCTTCATCTGCGCGCGCATGGTCGCGATGTTGCCATAGGTCCAGTCCTTGGGGTGGCCTCCGCTCGCCATCGCGGCGTTCTCGGCGGGCATGCCGAACGCGTCCCAGCCCATCGGGTGCAGCACGTTGTGCCCCGTGGCGATCTTGTAGCGCGCCACCACGTCGCCCATCGTGTAGTTGCGCACATGGCCCATGTGGATGCGCCCCGAGGGATAGGGGAACATCTCGAGCACATAGTATTTCGGACGGCTCTCGTCGCGGCGGGCACGGAAGATGCCGGCCTCGTCCCACGCTGTCTGCCATCGTGCCTCGATCTCGGCGGGTGAATAGCGCGACATGGCTTGCGCCCCTCTCGTTGCGGTCCCGTTTGGGCAGGGGTGATAGGCGCTTGTCGGCGCTTGGTCCAGTGCGGGCGCGCAAAAATGCGGGGCTTGGCGCGGCGCGCGCGCCTCGGATATAAGCGCGCGGACGCACAAGGACCGAGCGGCCGTGAACATCCTTTTCATCCACCAGAATTTTCCGGGGCAGTTCAAGCATCTCGCGCCCCGGCTGGCGCGGATGGGGCATCACTGCGTGGCACTGACCCTGCGGGTCAGCGAACCGCGCACGTGGCAGGGGGTGCGGGTGATCCCCTACAGCCTGCCCAGGCGGGCGGGCCAGGCGGTGCATCCGTGGCTGACCGATTTCGACACCAAGGTGACGCGCGGCGATGCGTGCTGGCGCGCGGCGCTGACCCTGCGCGACCGCGGCTACACGCCCGACCTGATCCTCGCGCATCCCGGCTGGGGCGAGTCGCTGTTTCTGCGCGACGTCTGGCCCGAGGCGCGGATGGGGCTCTATTGCGAGCTCTACCACCTCGCGGAGTGGCCGCATCTCGCGTTCGACCCGGAATTCCCGAGCCAGGCCCCCGAGGCCGAACCGCTGCGCATCCGGCTGAAGAATCTCAACAACATGCTGCATTTCGAGCAGGGCCACGCGGGCATCAGCCCCACGCGGTTCCAGGCCGATACCTTTCCGCAGCCGTTCCGCGACCGGATCACCGTCTGCCATGACGGGATCGACACGCTGACCGCCTGCCCGCAGCCCGATGTGCGGCTGGACTTGGAGGGGGCGGGCACGCTCTCCCGCGCCGACGAGGTGATCACCTTCGTCAACCGCAATCTCGAACCCTATCGCGGCTATCACGTGTTCATGCGGGCGTTGCCCGGTCTGCTGCGCGAACGCCCCCGCGCCCGCATCCTGATCGTCGGCGGCGACGAGGTGAGCTATGGCGCGCGCCCGCCCGGGGGGCAGACATGGAAGCAGATATTCATCGACGAGGTACGCGGGCAGATATCCGATGCCGACTGGGCGCGGGTGCATTTCCTGGGGCGCGTGCCCTATGACCGCTTTCTGCGGCTGCTGCAGCTGAGCCGCGTGCATGTCTACCTCACCTATCCTTTCGTGCTCAGCTGGTCGCTGATGGAGGCGATGAGTTGCGGCGCGGCGGTGGTGGCGGGCGATACCGCGCCGGTGCGCGAGGTCGTCACCCATGACGCGACCGGGCGGCTGGTGGAATTCTTCGACCGGGACGCGCTGGTGGCCGAGGTCTGCGCGCTGCTCGAGGACGACGGCGCGCGGCGGCGCCTGGGACGGGCGGCGCGCGAGATGATCCGCGCGCGCTACGATCTGCAGACGATCTGCCTGCCGCGTCAGGTGGAATGGGTGGGCGGCCTGGCCGGCGGTGCGTGATCGTGCTCGCAAAGGGCATGATCGCCCAGTGACGCCAGCACGTAGCAGTCGCGCGACGGCCCGTCGCCGGTGCATCCCCCGGTGATCCGCGAGAGTTCGGCCTCGAGCGCGCGCAGGCGGGCGATCTTGCGGCGGGTGGCGTCGAGATGTTCGCGCGCGATACGGGTCGCGGCCGCGCAGGTCCGGTCGGGGTGATCCTGCAACTCGATCAGTTGCGCGATCGCATCGAGCGGGAACCCGAGGTCGCGGGCGTGCCTGACGAAGGCCAGCCTGTCTCGCGCCGCCGCGTCGTAGCGGCGCTGGTTGCCCACGCTGCGCGCGGGGGCGTCGAGCAGGCCGCGCGCCTCGTAATAGCGGATTGTGGGCACCTTGACGCCGGTGTGGCGCGCCAGGTCGCCGATGGAAAAGGTCATCGCATCCCCCTTGAACCTCTAGCGGCTGGAGAGACTACATTCCCGCTGCGCAGAATGCAAAGGAGGCCCGGTGATGGCGGGATGCTGTGG
>CAJXKX010000026.1 GCA_913055965.1 uncultured Roseovarius sp. | reverse complement strand
CCCCAAGATTCACGGCATGACCCGCACCAAGGCCGAGCTTGACGAGGTGGTCGAGCGGTCGCTGCGCGGCGCGGGTCTCTGGGAAGAGGTCAAGGACCGGCTCGACACCCCCGGCACCGGCCTTTCGGGCGGGCAGCAACAGCGCCTGTGCATCGCGCGCGCCGTCGCCACGCAGCCCGAGGTTCTGCTCATGGACGAGCCGTGTTCGGCGCTCGATCCCATCGCCACCGCCCTGATCGAAGACCTGATCGACGGGCTCAAGCAGCAATTCTCGGTGGTGATCGTGACGCATTCGATGCAGCAGGCGGCGCGCATCAGCCAGAAGACAGCGTTCTTCCACCTCGGCAACCTCGTGGAATACGGGGATACCGACACGATCTTTACCAATCCGCAGGACGAGCGGACGGAAAACTACATCACCGGGCGCACCGGCTAGGCCGGGCCGTCTCTCACGCGCGCGCCCCGTGCGACGGCGGTCGCACGGGGCAGGGGCCTCAGCCCTGCGCGGCTGTGACGATCAGTTCCACCTTCAGTTCCGGCGTGGCGAGCTTTGCCTCGCCGCAGGCGCGGGCGGGGGCGTGGCCCTCGGGCACCCAGGCATCCCAGACGCCGTTCATCTCGGCAAAATCCGCCATGTCGGCCAGCCAGATCACGCATTGCAGGATGCGCGTGGGGTCGGACCCGGCCTCGGCCAGCAGTGTCTCGACCTTCTCGATGCAGGTGCGGGTCTGGTCGGCCACGCTGTCGCCCGGATTGCCCACTTGCCCGGCAAGGTAGACGGTGCCGTTATGGGTGACGATCTGGCTCATGCGCTGGCCGGTGTGGTGGCGGGTGATATCGCTCATCGGCGGGTCCTTTCGGTTGGATCAACAAAGACGGTCGGGGGCGAGCGCGGCACGGGTGGCCGGGTCGAGCACGGGCGCGGCCCCGGTCAGAAGTGCTGCGCTGAATTGCGATAGCGCGGGCGCGGTCTGAACGCCATAGCCGCCCTGGCCCGCCAGCCAGAAAAAGCCGGTGCCGCGCGGATCGAAGCCCGCCACCGGCGTGCGGTCGGGGGCGAAGGTGCGCAGGCCCGCCCAGCTATGCTCCAGCCGCGTCACCTCATGGGTCACCGCCTGCTCGAACCGGTGCAGCCCCTCGGCCAGCACCATGTCCTCGGGCCAGGCGTCATGCGGGTCGACCGGGTCTTCGTCGGCGGGCGAGACCATCAGCTTGCCCGCCTCGGGCTTGGCATACCAGGTCTCGGCGATGGAGCCGAAGATCGGCCAGTGCTCAGAGTCGTGGCCCTCGGGGGCCGGGATGATCGCGGCGGAGCGGCGATAGGGTTGCAGCCCGAGGCGCGGCAGGCCGGCCATCGCCGCGATTTCGTCGGCCCAGGCGCCTGCGGCGTTGACGATTGTGGGCGCGGCAAAGCTGCCCTGTGCCGTCTCGACATGCCATTGCCCGGCCTCATGGCGCAGCGCCTGCACAGGCGCGCCGGTGACGATGCGTCCCCCGCGCCCCCGCAGCATCCGCGCATAGCCCTGCAACAGCCGGTCCACGTCGATGCCGCGCGCGTCGCGTTCGATCATCGCGCCCGCGATCCGCTCGGGGCGCAGGATGGGCACGATCTCGGCGGCCTCCTGTCCGGTCAGCCGCTCCACCCCGACCGCGCCGTCGAGATAGGCGTCGAGCACTGGCAACTCCTCTTCGGAGGCAACCATCAATTCGCCGCGCGGGCTGAGGATCGGTGTGTCGCTGATCTCGCCGGGCTGCTCGAAAACCGGCTCGGCCACGGCGTTGAGCGCGCGCAGCGTGGCATTGCCGTAATTGCGGATGAAGATCGCCGCAGAGCGGCCGGTCGCGTGATAGCCGATCTGCGGCTCGCTCTCCAGCACGGTCACGCGCGCCCCGGCGCGGGCGCACTCCGCCGCCGCACTCACCCCCGCGATGCCGCCGCCGATGACGAGGATATCACTCATGCCGCCGCCCCCTCGAACCCGGTCAGCGTCGCGGTCAGGTTCTGCCCCAACTCCTCGCAGAGATAGCCCCCCTCCTGCACGAACAGCGTGGGCAAGCCGAGGTTTGCGATCGCCCCACCGATACGCCCGAAGCCCGGCGTCGTGATGGCCAGCCCCTGGAACGGATCGCCCTCATAGGCGTCGAGGCCGAGGGCGATGACCACGGCATCCGCCCCGAAATTCACGATCCGCTCCAGCGCGCGGTCGAGCGTGCGCAGATAGTCGTCATCGCCGGTCTTGCGCGGCAGCGGCAGGTTGAGGTTGTAGCCGATGCCGCGCCCCGCGCCACGCTCGGACGCATGGCCCCAGAAGAACGGGTAGAACCGCTCGGGAGCGGCATGGATCGAGACGGTCAGCACGTCTTCGCGGTCGTAGAAGATGCCCTGCGTGCCGTTGCCGTGATGCACATCCACGTCGAGGATCGCGGTGCGCCGCCCGGCCATACGCAACCGTTCGGCGGCGATACCGGCGTTGTTGAGAAAGCAGAAGCCGCCTGCCAGATCGCCGAAGGCATGGTGCCCCGGCGGGCGGCAGAGCGCGTAGGCGGCGCGCTCCCCTGCCGCGACAATATCGGCCCCGGTCACGGCGCTCTGCGCCGACCAATAGGCCGCCTCCCACGTGCCCGCGCCGATGGGGCAGGCGGTATCGGCCTGATGATAGCCCGCCTGTCCGACGGCGGATTTCGGGTAATTGTCGCCGCGCGTGGCAGGGTGGATGTTGGGGATCACCTCGGGCCCGCCGCCCTCGATCCGCTGCCAGCGGGTGTGGATGTTGCGCAGGAAGGTCACGTATTCCGGCGAATGGAGCGCGGCGATGGGGCCAAGCCCGGCATCCTGCGGGGCGACGATCTCGCAGCCCGCCTTGCGCGCCCCATCACTCAGCCGGGCGATGCGCTCGGGCTGTTCGGGGCTGGGCTGGATGACGCCGTTGGCCATGAAATGCTGCGGGTCATGCTTCCACTGGCGCGCGTCGAAAATGGCCTTCATCCGCCCTCTCCCTTCAACCTGTCAAAGCCCGCCCGTGGCAGGCGCATCTGTGTCACGCGGTCCTGCGGCGCAAAGCCGAGACGCTCGTAAAACCGGCGCGAGGCGGTGCTGTGGCCGTAAACCGCCAGCGTCATCCAAGCCGCGCCCCATTGCGCTCCGGCCCGGCGTGCCACCTCTGCCAGCAGGTGCCGCCCGGTCCCGCGTCCGCGCGTCGCCGCATCGACCCAGAGGTCCGAGACATAGACCCCCGCCGCCCCCTGCGCGGTGGAAAACACCGGGCTGTAGAGCACCGCGCCGATCACTCCCCCCTCCACCGCCAGAAGCCCGCAGGCCGCTGGCGTATCGCCCAAAAGCCCCGCGCGCAAGGCGTCGAGCCCTGCCCGGTGGGTATCGCCCAGATCGTCGCTGAGCGCCCTCAGCGCGCAATCCAGATGGACCAGATCCGCCTCTGTCGTGACCGCGCGAAACGTCACCATGGCTCAGATCGCCGTGCGGTCCGCGCCCTTGAGGCGCAGCAGGCGGCGCGCGCCATCCGCATCCACCACCTCGCGCCCCAACGCCTCGACGATGCCGCGCACCTTCTCCACCTGCTCGGCATTGGAGCGCGCGAGCGTGCCGCGCGCGATGGTCAGGCTGTCCTCCAGCCCCACGCGTACATGCCCGCCCATCGCCGCCGCCTGCGCCGCCATCGGCATCTGGTGACGGCCCGCGGCCAGCACCGAGAACATGTAGTCGTCGCCGAACAGCTTGTCGGCGATGCGCACCATGTGGCTGAGGTTCTCGGGGTCCGGTCCCATGCCGCCCAGCACGCCGAACACGAACTGAATGAAGAACGGTGCCTCGATCAGCCCCCGGTCGGCGAAATGGCGCAGCATGTAGAGATGGCCCAGATCGTAGCATTCGAATTCGAACCGCGCGCCGCGCTCTTGTCCGAGTTCGGTGAGGATGCGGGCGATGTCACGCGGGGTGTTCTTGAACACCAGATCGTCGGAGCCTTCGAGGAACGGTTTCTCCCAGTCGTGCCGCCAGTCGGTGATGCGCTCGGCCATCGGGTAGAGCGCGAAATTCATCGTCCCCATGTTGAGCGAGGCCATCTCCGGCGCGGCCTCTTTCGGGGCGGCCAGACGCTCATCAAGCGTCATCACCGCGCTGCCGCCGGTCGAGAGGTTGAGCACCGCATCGCAGCCCTGCTTGAGGCGTGGCAGGAAGGCGCGGAAATGCGCGGGGTCGGCGGATGGCCTGCCCGTCCCGGGGTCGCGCGCGTGCAGGTGCAGGATCGACGCGCCCGCCTCTGCCGCCTCGACCCCCGCCTGCACGATCTCGTCCGCCGTCACCGGCAGGTGCGGCGACATCGACGGCGTGTGGATCGAGCCGGTGAGCGCGCAGGTGATGATGATCTCGCGCATCAAACGGCCTGCTCCAGTGCGGGGCGGATTTCGGCGGTGAACTGCGACAGCGAGGCGTCCAGCATCTCGGTGATCTCATCGAGATGCGTCTCGGTCGCGATCATCGGGGGCGCGATGATGATATGGTCGCCTTCCACCCCGTCGCGGGTGCGTCGCGAATAGACGATCAGCCCCTTGTCATAGGCGATCTGCACGAAGCGGTTGAAGGCATTCAGATGTTTCGGCAGCGGGGCCTTGGTCCCGCGATCCGCCATGAATTCGAACGCCGTCAGCAGCCCCTTGCCGCGCACGTCGCCGATGATGGCATAGCGCTGCATCAGCCCGCGCAGTCGCTCTTGCAGCTTGTCGCCCATCCGCGCGGCGTTGCCCACCATGTCCTGCCGCTCGATCTCGTCGATCACGGCCAGACCGGCGGCGCAGGCCAGCGGGTTGCCGGCATAGGTATAGCCATGCAGAAAGCCGCCCGCATCCAGCACCGCCTCGACCAGCCGCTCATGCGCGGCCATCGCGCCGAGCGGCACGTAACCGGCGGCGAAGCCCTTGGACATGACGATGATATCGGGGGACAGGTTCCAATGCTCGGAGGCAAGGAATTTGCCGGTGCGCCCCGCCCCGGTCATCACCTCGTCAAGGATGAGCAGCACGCCATGACGGCGGCAAATCTCCTGCACGCGCTCCATGTAGCCGCGTGGCGGCACCAGCGCGCCGGTGGAGGCACCGCCGATGGGCTCGACCACGAAGGCCAGCACGCTTTCGGGGCCTTCTTCCAGTATCTTCGCCTCCAGCATATCGGCGTAATGATGGCCCGTCGCCTCATCCTCGGGGTCGAGCCCGTCGAGATAGGCGCGGGGCGCGGGCACCTTGGGCATCGCCTGCATCATCGGGGCGAAGGGATCGGTCAGCGGCGCGTAGGAGGTGATGGCAAGCGCGCCGAGCGTGCACCCGTGATAGGAGGGCGCGCGGCTGATGATCTTCCAGCGGCTGCCCTCGCCGGTGGCGAGCGCGTATTGCCGGGCCAGCTTCAGCGCCGATTCCACCGCCTCGGACCCGCCCGAGACGAAGAACACGCGGTTGAGGCCCTCGGGGCACAAGGCGGCGGTCTTGGCCGCGAGTTTCTCCGACGCCTCGGTCTCGAAATGCAGGCGATACCCAAAGGTGGATTTCTCCATCTGCCGCCGCATCGCCTCGAGCACGTTCTCGTTCGAATGGCCGATATTGCAGACCATCGCGCCGCTTGATCCGTCCAGATAGCGTTTGCCGTCCACATCCCACATGTAGACGCCGCGCGCCTGGTCGAGCACCGGCTTGCGCTCGCGTCCCTGGTAGAAAAGGTGAGAGGGTTTCACGTTCATTCTCTTATCCCGGAAGCGCCGCGCAATCCTGCGGGCGCAGATGCAGATGGACCGAGGCACCCGCCGCAAAGGGGTGTTCGTCGATCATGTTGATGGCTTGCAATTGCGTCTCGCCCGCGCGGACGAAATAGCGCACCGCCTGTCCCTGATAATCCACGGTTTCCACGGTGGCGGGAACCGAAATCACGCCCTCGGGCGCGGGGTCCTTCGACAGCAACAGTTTCTCGGCGCGCACCACCAGCTTGGCCGGGCCCTGCCCGGTCAGGTTGGGGGCCTTGGCGGCGGGCACCGTCACCTTGCCGAAGGTCGCATCCTCGACCACCACGCTCGCGCCATGCTCGATGCATTTCGCCTCGGTGATGTTGGACGCCCCGAGGAAGTTGGCGACGAATTCGGAGGCAGGGGTGTTGTAGACCTCTTCGGGCTTGCCCACCTGCTCCACCCGCCCCTCGGACATCACCACGATCAGGTCCGACATGGCGAGCGCCTCGGATTGGTCATGCGTCACGAACACGGTGGTCACGCCGATGCGTTCCTGGATGCGCTTCAACTCCACCCGCATATCCTCGCGCAGATTGGCGTCTAGCGCCGAGAGCGGCTCATCGAGCAGGAGCACATCCGGCTCGATCACGATGGCACGGGCGAGCGCGATGCGCTGCTGCTGCCCGCCCGACAATTCCTTGGGATAGCGGTCGCCGACATGGGGCAGTTGCACCAGGTCCAGCGCCGCCTGCACCTTGGCAGGTATCTCGGCTTTCGGCACGTCGCGGTATTTCAGGCCAAAGGCCACGTTCTCGGCCACGGTCTTGTGCGGGAAAAGCGCGTAGTTCTGAAAGACAAGGCCCAGATTGCGCTTGTGGATGGGCACGTCGTTTACACGTTTGCCGCCGATGAGGATGTCGCCTTCGGTCGGGTCGAGCAGCCCGGCGATCATCCGCAGGTTGGTGGTCTTGCCACAGCCCGAGGGGCCAAGCAGCGTGACGAACGCGCCTTCGGGGATCTCCAGCGTGGTGCGGTGCACGGCGGTGAAGGTGCCGAACCGTTTGACGATGTCTTGAAGGGTGACGGCGCTCATCGGCGGCTCCTCCCGGGGGATGGGCCGCGCCCCGGGCAGGGGGCGCGGCGGGGGCGTCAGTAGCCGCGCTGCACGCGGCTGAAGGTCTCGGACCACTCGGCCTCGTTGCCGTTCCAGTAGTTGGGATCGGCGAAGGTGAGCGAGGCCAGCGTGCCGGTCGGATCATAGGCCGGCAGGGTCGGGATCTTGTCGCCCAGATCGACCTTGGTTCCATCAAGCGCGGGCGGATAGTTCTGCCCCTCGGCCACGGCGATCGAGGTCTCGGGCGCGAGCATGAAGTTCAGGAGTTCCTCGCAGGCCTCGACCGGGCTGCCGTTGAGGACATGCAGGCATTCCTGCCAGGCAAAGCTGCCGGGCGCGTCGTAATAACCGATATCGTGGCCCTGCTGCTGCAAGGCGGCGATGCGGCCAGACCAGCCCTCGGTGACGTGGATTTCCTCCTCGGCCAAGAGGCTCATTAACTCCGCCCCGGACGACCAGTATTTCAGCGCCAGGTCGCGGTGGCTGCGGATCGCGTCCCACACCGCCTCCATGTCCTGGATGTTGTTGGGGTCCTGGTCGGTCTGCAGCGCGCCGTACCAGATGCGCGTGCGCCAGTCGCCCCAGCCGCCGATCTTGCCCTTGTGGGCCTCGTCGATGAGGATCGAGGCACCTTTCTCCTTCATCTCCTCGTCCGAGATGTACTTGCGATTGTAGGCCAGCCCCGTGGTGCCGTAGTCATAGGGCACCGCCGACAGGTAATCCGGCGTCACGCCGCGATACGCGCTCGTGAGCGCATCCATCACCAGCGACATGTTGGGGATGTTGTCGAGGTTGAGCTTTACCGTCAGGCCGAAATTGACGTAGCGGGCATAGTCGAACACGCCCGACAGGTGGGCGATATTGTATTCGCCCGGCTGGCTGGAGCGGACCTGCGCGAGGTATTCGTCGCCACCCGCGAAGGTGCCGTCCACCACCTCGATGCCCGTGGCCTCGGTATAGGGGTTGAAGGCATGTTCGCGGAACGCCTCCGACACGACCCCGCCCCAGCCGTCAAAGCGCACCTGTTTGACCTCCTGCGCGTGGGCGAATTTGGCGAAAGGCGTCTGCACGCCGTAGGCCAGGCCGGCAGCCCCGATCAGGCCGAGGAAATTGCGGCGGTCCAGATCGCCGTTGCGGTAGCGCTCCAGCAGGCGTTCATATCTCTTGGTATTGTCCATTCTTCATATCTCCTTGTTGAGGGTTGGTGCGGTTCTTAGGTGCCGCTTTTCATGGCGAGTTTGCGGGCCACCGCCGCACCCAGCAGCGGCAGCCCCACGGTCATCACGATCATCACCGTGCCAAGCGCGTTGATCTCCGGGCTGATCGAATTGCGCAGCATCGAGAAGATCTGAGTCGGCACGGTCTCCACCCCGCCCGGCTTCCAGAACAGCGTGCCGGTGATGTCGTCGAAGCTGATGGTGAAGGCAAAGAGCGCGCCTGCCGCGACGGCGGGCAGCATCAGCGGCAGGGTCACGGCAAAGAACGTCTGCACAGGGCTTGCCCCGAGGCTGAGCGCCGCCTCTTCCACGTCGCGCTTGATCGACACGAGCCGCGCCTGCACCACGAGGATCACGAAAGGCAGGGTAAAGATCACATGCCCCGCCAGCAGCAGCGCAAAGCTCTTGCCGATGCCCAGCCAGTTGAGAAACAGCAACAGCGCCACCGCCAGCACCACCTCGGGCACGAGGATGGGCGCGATCAGGAGCGTCGTGATCGCGTTGCGCCCCGGCACCTTGTAGCGCACCAGTGCGAGGCTCGCGAGGATGCCCAGCGTGGTCGAGATCACCGCCGTCATCAGCCCCAGCACGATCGAGGTGCGAAAGGCGCGCATCACAGCGTCGTTGTTCCACAATTCCTCGAACCAGCGCAGCGACATGCCGGTCATCGGGAAACTGCCGAACTGATTGGCGTTGAACGACAAGAGTACCACCACCGCCACCGGCAGGAACATGAAGCCATAGACCAGAACGGTCCAGATGCGGATCGCCTGCCAGCCCATCACCCCAGCCCCTTCGCCAGCTGCGCCATGCCGAGATAGCGGTTGTAGATGCCCACCAGCACCCCCAGCACCGCCAGCAGCAAGAGCGACAGCGCCGAGCCGAGCGGCCAGTTGAGCTGCGTGATGATCGCCTCGAACACCAGATTGGCGAACATCGCGTCGCGCGGCCCGCCAAGGATCACCGGGGTGATATATGTGCCCGCGCCCAGCACGAAGCACAAGAGCCCGCCCGCCGCCAGACCGGGCAGTGACAGCGGCAGGGTCACCTGGGTGAACGCCTCCCACCGGGTCGCGCCGAGCGAGGTGGCGGCGTCTTCGAGATTGGTGTCGATGCCCTCGAGGCTGACATAGACGTTGAGCACCATGAACGGCAGCAGGAAATGCACGAGGCCGAGGATCACGGTTGCCTCATTATAGAGCATCTGCATCGGCTCGCTGATGATCCCGAGCGTCATCAGCAAGGTGTTGAGCGCGCCCGAGGTGCCGAGGATGTTGATCCAGCTCATCGTGCGGATGATGTAGCTGATCCAGAAGGGCAGCATCAGCAAGAGCAGCAGGATCATCTTGTTGCCCTTGGACCGGGCGATGAAATACGCCGCCGGATAGCCCATCAGCCCGCAGATCACCGTGGTGATCGCCGCGATCTTGAGCGTGTTGAGCAGGATGTCGCGATAGAACCGGTCGCTGAGCGCCTTTTGCCAGTTGTCGAGGTAAAAGCCCACCTGATCCGCGCCCATGGCCGAGCGCAGCCAGAACGAATAGACCACGATGAACATCAGCGGGATGATCAGCAGAAAGAGCACCGCCCCGAGGGCGGGTGACAGCAATATCCACGGCTGTCTTGCCTCGCGGGCCTCGATCGACATGCGTCTCCCTTTCCTGCGCGCCCAGTTCAGTGCGGGCTTGCATCGAGCGTGCAAAGCGGCTCATCATTAATCAAATAGATATCGAGAATTGTGACAATAGATGAAACCTATGGATGACCGCGACAGCCCCGAACGCATCATGCGCGAGATGGATTGGAACCTCTTGCGCAGCTTCGTCGTGCTCGCGCAGTCGCGATCCGTCACCGACGCTGCGCACAAGCTGCGGCTCACGCAGCCCTCGGTCTCTACCGCCCTGAAAAGGCTGGAGGATCGGGTGGGCAAGCGGCTCATCCATCGCACGCCGGGCCGGTTCGAGCTGACCGAGGCGGGCGAGGTGCTCTATCGCGAGGCGCTCGATATCCAGGGGGCGATCCTGCGGCTCTCGACGCAAATGCGCGACATGACCGACGAGGTGACGGGCCATGTGCGCCTCTCGCTCGCAAGCCACGTCATCTGCCCGCTTTTCGATCAGGTGCTGGCCGAATTCCATGCCGGGAACCCGCGCGCGACCCTGTCGATCGAGGTCTACTCTTCGACGCAGGCGATCGAGACGGTCTCGGCGCGGTCGGCCTCCTTCGCCATCTGCCTGGTGCACAAGCGCAACCCGCGGCTGGAATACCTGCGCCTCTACCGCGAGTTCTTCGGCCTGTTCTGCGGCCCGCCGCACCCGCTTTTCGGTCGCCGGGACCTGACCCGCGCCGATCTCGCCGGGCAAAGCGCCGTCAGCTTCGAGACCGACCGCTTGCAGGACGCGCTCAAGCCCGTGACGCTGATGCGCGCGCAGGCGGAACTGGGCGACCAGATCATTGCGACGTCGAGCCATCTGGAGGAGGTGCGTCGCATGATCATCGCAGGCCTCGGCATCGGCCCCCTGCCGCTGCATGTGGCGGGACGCGACGTGCGCGACGGGCTCTTGTGGCAATTGCCGCCCTATGACCAGACGGCGGCGGTGGATGTGCATGTCGTGTGGAATCCGCAAGCCGTGCTCAACCGCGCCGAACAGGCGCTGCTCTCGGGGCTGCGCGCGCGGATCGAGGCCACGCCGATGGAGCAGCGCACCTATCGCTGAGCGGGCGCGTCGATCCGCAGCCCGACCGCCGCCGACCGCCCCGCCGCGTCGATCACCGTCAGCCGCGAGAAGCCGGGGCCGAGACCGTCCAGCACCACCTCGCGCCGATGTTGCCCGGTCAGCACCGGCGCGCCGTTGGCCAGCCAGGTAAAGGGCGGGCGTCCCCGCGCCACCTTGAGCGTCAGCAGCCCGTCGCCGGGCAGCGCCAGCCGCGCCCCGTCGGGGGGAAAGG
>CAJXKX010000025.1 GCA_913055965.1 uncultured Roseovarius sp. | reverse complement strand
GGCGGATGTCGTCGAGGGTGATGTCCTGGATGCCCTCGAGCGTCACGCCCGCGAAATCCACCTGGCAGCCGAAGGCGATGGCCGACAGCAGCGCCAGCTTGTGGCCCGCATCGATGCCGCCCACGTCGAGATTGGGGTCGGCCTCGAGATAACCCAGCCTGTCGGCCTCCTCGAACAGCGCGTTGTAGCCCTGCCCGGTGGCCTCCATGCGCGTCAGGATGTAGTTGCAGGTGCCGTTCATCACCCCCATGACGCGGGTGATGTCGTTGCCCGCGAGCCCCTCGGTCAGCGCCTTCACGACCGGGATGCCGCCCGCGACCGCAGCCTCGAAGCGGATCACCCGGCCCGCCGCCTCGGCGGCGAGCGCCAGCGCCTGCCCGTGATGGGCGAGCATCGCCTTGTTGGCAGTGACCACGTCCTTGCCTGCCGCGATGGCCGCCTCGGTCGCGGCCTTGGCGGGCCCGTCCGAGCCGCCCATCAGCTCGACGAACACGTCCACGTCGTCGCGGCGGGCCAGCGCGACGGGATCGTCCTCCCAGGCATACTCCGACAGGCTCACGCCGCGATCCTTGTCGCGGGTGCGGGCCGAGACGGCGGTGATCGTCACCGGGCGTCCGGCGCGGCGGGCGAGGGTCTCGGCCTTCTGGCGGACGATGCGCACCACGCCGGTGCCGACGGTGCCAAGCCCGGCGATGCCGAGGCGCAGGGGGCTGCTCATGAAGGTCTCCGATACTCGTGGACGCAAGGGGTTGCGGGGCGATGTAACCGGTTCGCGCCCCCCTTGCAACGCGTCTCAGCCGCCGACGCCGCGCCGCATGCGGCGCTCGGTCTCGGGGTCGATCACCGGGCCGCGCAGCCGCTCGGCGCGGGCGCGCAGGCGCTCGGCGCGGGTGTCGAGCGGGGCGTCGGCCACGGTGCCGGCGGCGTTGCGGGGCGGGGCGGCGGGCGGCACCTGCGCGGTGATGCGCTCGACCGGGACGAGGGCGGGCCAGGGCGCATCGGCGCCGGAGGCGGCGAGGTCGGGGGCCACGGGATAGGGCTCGGCGCAGGCGGCGAGGGCGAGAAACGCGGCAAGACTGGCGGGCAGGGGGCGCATCGCGACCTCGGGGCATGACGGTGCCCCATTCTTGCCACCGCCGGGCGGCGGGGGCAAGCGGGGCCTTGATCTGAACGGATGTTCAGATAAACCGGTGGCATGGCACGCACGCAGGGATCGCATTCCGACATCACCGGCCCGAGGGTCCGCGAGGCGGCGCTGCGGCTCTTTGCGCTGCATGGCTATGCTGCTGTTTCCATGCGGAAAATCGCGGCAGAAGTCGGCGTGCAGGCCGGTGCGCTCTACAATTACACGCCGGACAAGCAGACGCTGCTCTTCGATCTCATGCGCACCCACATGGAGGATCTGCTGGCCGCCTGGGAGGCCGCCGCGCCCGCGCCCGAGACCGGCGCGGCGGCGGCGCTCGAGGCGTTCACCCGGTTCCACATCCGGTTCAACACGCGCCGCGCCGACGCGGTCTTCGTCTCCTACATGGAGTTGCGCAACCTGGAGCCCGAAAACTTCAACGTAATCGAGGGGTTGCGCCGCGATTACGAGACCGCGGCCGAGGCGATCCTGCGCCGGGGCGTGGCCGAGGGCCGCTTTGCCGTGGCCGAGCCGCGCATCGCCGCGATGGCGCTCATCGCGCTGCTGACCGGGGTCAACACCTGGTTTCGCGAACGCGGGCGGCTGAGCCTCGGCGAGGTCGAGACGGTGTATTGGGACATGGTGCGCCGGATGGTGGCGAATCAGGGTTAACGCGCCGGAATGGCGGGAAAATCCCGGTCGGCATCGCGTCGGTATCCTGTCGGTATCGCGTCGGTGCCGGATGCGGCGGAGGCCGGGGTTAACGGGGCGCTCGGCGGATCGGGGGCGCGGAGGCCACAGGTGGACAGCCGCCCCCCGGCGCGCCTACACTCGGTGTTAACGAATACCGGTCAGTCTGGACCGGACGCAGGGACGGGCGGCATGGGCGGCATGAACAGCAACGGTGGCAATCACCTCTATTACGGCGACAACCTGAGCCGTGCTGCGCGAGAGCATCGCGGACGGGTCGGTGGATCTCGTCTATCTCGACCCGCCGTTCAATTCGAACGCCTCTTACAACGTGCTGTTTCGCGGCCCGTCGGGGAACGAGAGCGCGGCACAGATCGAGGCGTTCGACGATACCTGGCACTGGACGGATGCCGCGGAGGAGGCGTTCGGCGAGGTGCTGCGCTCAGGGAACGGGGCGGCGGCGGAGATGCTGCGCGCGATGCGGTCCTTTCTGGGCGAGAACGACATGATGGCCTATCTCACCATGATGGCCGTGCGCCTGCTGGAATTGCACCGGGTGCTGAAGCCCACCGGCTCGCTCTACCTGCACTGCGACCCGACGGCGAGCCATTACCTGAAGATATTGCTGGATGCGATTTTCGGGGCTAAGCACAAAATCTCTTCATGATTTCCGCTTTTTTCTTGCCTCTTCACGCAAGTCCCAAAGCTTTCTCCATCTTGTCTCGCCGGGAAATTGGGCTTCCCAGTAGAGCCAGCCGTTAAGCTCGTCCGGATGGGTCCCGTTTTTCGTGATGGCAAGCGCCTTCGCAGCTGGGGACAAAGCCTTGTAATCAATTCCATTTACCACGAGTTTTCCGTCAAGAAACTCCCCCTCATAGACCTGCTCTCCCCGCATGTACTCCATTCGGGCTCTAGACCCGTGCGGGACCTGAACCCCGTCCTGAACGAACGGCTTGCCAGCGTTCCGTTGATTTGATGTGTTCGCGCCCCTCGCACTTTCGGTCTGATTGTCACTATTCTTCTCCTTCGCTGGCAAGCTTAGGAGCCTCCGAAGTGCGACATATGCAGGCTCATCGAACCCGCGACGTTCGAGTTCGATCATCTGGTGAATGTCGAAGTCTATTTCGATCTGACGAAGTTCCATGGGTCGAGTTTCCTTCCCGAATCTCTAAGCCACTTTACTTTACTTTAAGATAAGAGCAAAGTAAAGTTGATTGACTCGCCCATGCCGCGGTTGCGGCACCACCGTGCACGCCGCCGAGAAACTCGGGCGCAACTGGATCGGCATCGACGTGACGCACCTCGCCATCGGCCTGATCGAGAAGCGCCTGCGCGACGCCTTTCCCAAGGTCGATTTCACCACCCACGGCGTGCCGCAGGACATCGCGGGCGCGCGCGACCTTGCCCAAAGGGGGCGCGAGGACAAGAATTACTATTTCGAGTTCGAGAAATGGGCGCTGTCGCTCATCGCCGCACAGCCCGGCAACCTCGGCAAGAAAGGCGCGGACCGGGGCATCGACGGCAATGTCTATTTCGGCAAGACGCAACGCGCCATCGTCTCGGTCAAGGCGGGCGACAACGTGGGCGTCGGCATGATCCGCGACCTGCGCGGCGTGATCGAGCGCGAGCGCGCCGAGATCGGTATTTTCCTCACCCTGACCGAGCCGAAAAAGACCATGATCGCCGAGGCGGCGGCGGCGGGGCAGTTCGAGATGGAGGGGTTCGAGCCGGTGCCGCGCATTCAGATCGTCACTGCCGAGGAGGCGCTTGCCTTGCGCGACCGTGCCGTGCGCCTGCCCGCGCGGCGCGACGATGCGTTCAAGCGCGCCGCCCGCGAGGAGGACACGCGCGCGCAAGGATCGCTCGACCTCTAGCGCCCGTCGCCCGGCAGCGGGGGGCGGCATCGGGCGGCCCCCGGGCGTGGCGCGTGGCCGCGGATCGGTGCGCCATGCGCCGGGTGGGCCGGGCGGTCAGCCGGCGGGGCGGGGCCAGTAGCTGTCGCGCAGCTTGCGCTTGTAGAGCTTGCCGGTGGCCGAACGCGGCAGGCGGTCGTGGAAATCGACGCTGCGCGGGCATTTCACCGCCGAGAGCCGGGCGCGGCAATGGGCGATCAGCTCCTGCGCCAGCGCGTCCGAGCCGGTGCGGCCCGGCAGGAGCTGCACCACCGCCTTGACCTCCTCGCCGAACTCCTCGTGCGGCACCCCGATCACCGCCGCGTCGAGCACCGCCGGGTGCGACAGCAGCGCGTCCTCCGTCTCCTGCGGGTAGATGTTGACCCCGCCCGAGATGATCACGAAGGACTTGCGGTCGGTGAGGTAGAGATAGCCCTCGTCGTCGAGCCGCCCGATATCGCCCAGCGTCGTCCAGCCGCGCGCATTGGTGCAGGCGGCGGTCTTGTCGGGGTCGTTGTGATAGGCGAAGCGGTGGCCGTTCTCGAAATAGACCTCGCCCTCGCGGCCCGGGGGCAGCTCGGCCCCGGTCTCGTCGCAGATATGCACCACCCCCAGCCGCGCGCGCCCGACCGAGCCGGGATGCGCCCGCCACTCGTCCGGGCCGATGGCGGTGAAGCCGTTGTTCTCGGTGCCGGAATAGTATTCGTGGATGATGTCGCCCCACCAGTCGAGCATCCGCAGCTTGACCTCCACCGGGCAGGGGGCGGCGGCGTGGACGGCCATCTCCATCGACGACAGGTCGAAGCGCGCGCGCTCGGCCTCGGGCAGCTTGAGCAGGCGGATGAACATGGTGGGCACCCACTGGCTGTGGGTGATGCGGTGGCGCTCGATCATCTCGAGCGCGCGGGCGGCGTCGAATTTCTGCATGATGCAGGCGGTGCCGCCCATGCGGATGGTCACCATCGAATGCCGCAGCGGCGCGGCATGGTAGAGCGGCGCGGGGCTGAGATAGCGCGTGCCGGGGCCGTAGCCGAAGAGCGAGGTCAGCAGGTCGAGCAGCATGGTGCGGCCGCCGGGGGGCGTGTCGGGCAGCGGCCACTTGATGCCCTTGGGCCGCCCGGTTGTGCCCGAGGAATAGAGCATGTCGAGGCCCTGGCGCTCGTCGGGGATCGGGGTGGCGGGCAGGGCGCTGGTGGCCTGCGCCCAGTCTTGCGCGCCCTGTGCCGCGCCGCCCGCCACGTAGACCGGCAGGCCGGGCCGGTCGGGGACGAGGGCGGCATGGGCGGGCGAGGTGATCAGCATCCGCGCGCCGCAATCGTCGAGGATATAGGCGATCTCGGCGGGGGCGAGATGGGTGCTGATGGTGGTGTAGTAGACGCCCGCGCGGTCGGCGGCGAAGCAGATTTCGAGAAACTCGCGGCGGTTCTCCATCAGGATCGCGATATGGTCGCCGATGCCGATGCCCGCCGCGCGCATCAGCTGCGCCCCCTGGTTGGCGCGGGCTTCGAGCGCGCCGAATGTCACGGTTTCGCCGGTTTCGCAGATCACGAAGGCCGGTTTCGCGGGGTCGTGGTGGCGCGGCTGGTAGGGGAAGGGGGCGGCGGTCACGGCGGTCAGAACCCGATCACGGTCTTGCCGAAGCGCCCGCCCGCGCGCAGGTGGTCGAGCGCGGCGTGCAGCTCGTCGAAGGCGAAGCGCCGGCCGATGACGGGGCGGACGCGGTGCTGTTCCATCGCCGCGAGCATCGCCTCGAACCCGTCGCGATGGCCGACGGTCACGCCCTGGAGCCGCACCTGCCGGGCGACGATCAGGCCGAGCGAGGCCTCGATGTCGAGCCCCGAGAGCACGCCGATCATCGACAGCGTGCCGCCGGGGCGCACGGCGCGCAGCGAGAGCGGCAGGGTTTTCGCGCCGCCCAGTTCGATGATGCTGTCATAGCCGCCCCGGTCGGCGGTGATGGCGCGGCTGGCGCGGGCCCAATCGGCGGTGGTGGCATAGTTGATGGTCTCGTCCGCGCCCATCTCGCGGACGCGGGCGAGCTTGTCGTCGCTCGAAGAGATCACGGTGACATGTGCGCCGTGCAGCTTGGCGAAGGCGAGCGCGAAGAGCGCGACGCCGCCGGTTCCCTGAATCAGCATCCGGTCGCCCGGCCTTGTCCGGCCAAGCGTGGCGACGGCGCTCCATGCCGTGAGCGCGGCGCAGGGAAGGGTGGCGGCCTCGGCGTCGCTCAGGTAGTCGGGCACGCGCACGACGCCCTCCTGCGAGAGGCAGAGGCGCTCGGCCATCACCCCGTCAAGCGGGCCGCCCAGGGCGGAGGCGAAGCGCTCTGGCGTCGGATCGCCCGCCGTCCAGTTCTGGAAATAGGTGGGGCAGACGCGGTCTCCGACGGCCACGCGGGTGACGCCGGGGCCGGTGGCCACGACCTCGCCCACCCCGTCCGAGACCGGGATCAGCGGCAATTCGCCGGTGGCGCGGCCATAGCCGCGCTCGGGCACGATGAGGTCGCGGGCGTTGAGCGATGCCATGCGCATCTGCACGATGATCTGCCCCGGCCCGGCCTCGGGTTCGGGGCGCTCGGAGAGGCGCAGGTTCTGGATGCCCCAATCGCCCTCGATCTGGAAAACGCGCATCGGGTCACTCCCTGGTCTGGTCGGTGGTCTTGGCGGTGGTCTGGTCGGTGCAGGGCAGGGTCAGGCGTGCGACCCGCTCGCGCAGCATGGTGGTGGCGCCGTCGGTGAGGCTTGCGATCTGCGCCGCCGCGAGATGGCGGGTGAAGCAGCGCTCGGGGCGCAGCCCCTCGGCCCCCATCGCGTGCAGGAGCCGGGGCAGGTGCCGCACCGCGCAATCGGTGGCGGCGATCTTGGCGCGGGCGGCGGACAGCTGGGCATCGCCGCCCGCCCCGACCTCGGCCACGGCCTGGGTGGTGAGCGCGCGGGACGCGGCGAGATCGGTCTCGGCCTCGGTCAGGGGCATCCGCCACGCCTGATGCGCGGCGAGGGGGCGGCCGAAGCTGTGCCGTTCGCTGCCGTATGTCGCCGCCTCGGCAAGGGCCGCGCCTGTCATGGCGTTGCACATGGCGGCGACATAGGTGCGGGCGGCATTGAGCTCGGTCATGATGGATTTGAAGGCCGATCCGGGCGGCAGGATCAGCGCGCCGGAGGGCAGGGGGGTGCGCTCGAAGACGAGCCGCCCGGTGCCCATCGCCCCCTGGGCGAAGGCCGAGTCGACGGGGTGGTGGGTGACGCCCGGCAGCCCGAGATCGACGGCGAAGCCGCCGATGCTGCGCGCGCCCGCCGGGGTGCCGCAATGGGCAAAGACGATCGCCAGCCCGGCGCGGCGGGCGTTGATGATCCAGGTCTTTTCGCCGCTGAGGCACCACGCCCCGTCCTCGGGCTCGGCGCGGGCGGCGATGGCGGCGAAACCCGAGCCCGCGCCGGGTTCGGTCAGGGCGGTGCAGGCCGCCACCTCGCCCGAGAGGAGCCCCGGCAGGTGCCGCGCCACCAGATCGGGCGGGGCGGAGCGGCACAGGCGCAGGGCGACGTTGTGGGTGTTGACGAGCGCCATCGCAAGGCCGAAATCCTCGGCGGCGAGCAGTTCGCAGGCGCGCGCCAGCGTCGCGAAGCCGAACCCGGCACCGCCGTGCTCCGGCGGGATCGACATGGACAGAAGGCCGATGCGCGCGGCCTCGGTGAACAGGTCCGGCGCGGGGCTTTCACCCATCGACCAGCCGGGCGCGCCCGCGCGCACCGGACCGGCGGCGAAGGCCGCCACGCGGTCGAGGAACGCCGCCGCGCCGGTCACTTGCCCCGCCTCGCGATCCGGGCGGCGAGGCCCGTCGCCACGCCGACGATGCCGCGCGGCATGAAGATCGTGGCGAGCACCAGCACGAGGCCGTAGATGATCAGGCGGAAACTGTCGGCGAAGCGCAGGTATTCCGGCAGGAACACCACGAAGAACGCGCCGATCACCGGCCCCGCGATGGTGCCCGATCCGCCGATGATCACCGCGAGGATCGCGTCGAGCGATTGCGCCACGCCGAAGATCTCGGGATTGATGAAGCTCTGGTAATGGGCGTAGACCGCGCCCGCGAGTCCCGCGTACATGGCCGAGGTGACGAAGGCGAAGAGCTTGTATTTCCACGCCGAGATGCCGATCGCGCCGACGAGGTCCTCGTTCTGGCGGATGGCCACGAGGATGCGCCCGATGCGCGAGCGCACTATGAGCGCGGCCAGCCCGGTCATCAGCGCGGCGAGGATCAGGACGAAGTAGTAATAGGTCTCGCGGTCGCGCCAGTCGAGCCAGCCGTCGGAGCCGCCGGGCCTGGGGATGCCGGTGATCCCCGCCTCGCCCTCGGTCAGTTCGGTGAAGTTCATCAGCACGATGAAGATCACCAGGTTGAAGGCGAGCGTGACGATGGCGAAGTAATGCCCCTTGACCCGCAGGCTGGGATAGCCGGTGGCGACCGCGAAGAGCGCGGTGACGAGCGGGGCGAGCAGGATCGTGAGCCAGACCGGCAGGCCGTAATGGATGCCCATCAGCGCGGTGGAATAGGCGCCGATGCCGATGAACCCCGCCTGCACGATGGAGACATAGCCGGTATAGCCCTGGATGAGGTTCTGCCCCTGCGCGGCGATCACCCAGATGAGCGCGAGGATGCTGAGGTGCAGGTAGTACTTGACGGCGATGATCTGCGGCAGCAGGGCGAGGCCGACGAGGGCGGCAAGCCAGAGTGCGTGTGTGGGTCGGAGTGTCATCATGCCTTCCCCATCAGGCCCTGCGGGCGCACCAGAAGCACCGTGATCATCACCACGAAGGCGATCACGTCCTTGTAGGCGGACGAGAGGAACCCGGCGGCGAGCGCCTCGGTGATGCCGAGCACCAGCCCGCCGATCACCGCGCCGGGAATGGAGCCGAGCCCGCCCAGGATCAGCACCGCGAAGCCCTTGATCACCAGCCCCTCGCCGATGCCCGGCGCGATGGCGAAGAGCGCGCCCACCATGATCCCCGCGCAGACGCCCAGCATCGTGGAGATGGCGAAGACCACCAGCGGGATGGTGTTGACGTTGACGCCCATCAGGATCGCCGCGTCGCGGTTCTCGGCCACGGCGCGGATCGCCTGGCCGGTCTTGGTCTTTTCGACGAAGAGGGTCATCGCGGCGATCAGCAGGGCGGCGGCGAGGATCACGTAGAGCCGCAGTTCGGGGATGGTGACGCCGCCCAGGTTGAACACGCGGTCGAAATCGGTGGGGATCACCACCTGTTCATGGCCGAAGAATTCGAGGTTGAGCCCCTCGACCATCATCGTCAGGCCAAGTGCGACGATGAAGGCGTTGATATGGCTGGCATTGCGCACCGGGCGGTAGGCCAGCAACTCGATCAGCAGGCCGAGCACGAAGCCGGTGGCGAGCGCGATCACGATCGCCGCCGCGAGCGGCAGACCCTGCGCTGAGACCAGGAAGAACGTGAGGTATCCGCCGAACATCGACACCGAGCCATGCGCGAAATGGGCGATGCCGAGGATGCCGAACACGGTTGTCAGCCCCAGCGCGATGAGCACGTAGACCCCGCCTATGGCCATGCCGTTGATGATTTGCTGAAGGATCTCGATCATGTCGGTCGCCTGTGATTGGCGGCGCGGAGAGCAACCCCTCGCCGCGCCGCCGGGGGAGGATCAGTCGATCGTGCTGAGGAAGGCGGAATAGGCCGCCGCGTCCGAGGGCAGGTCCTGCACGAACACCCAGTTGCCGCTCTGCCACTGGAACGCCCCGTTGGAGGTGTAGGCCTGGCCGTTCACGTCGAACATCTTGCCGTCGACGGGCAGGTACTGCATCACCACCTCGTCGGGCACCGGCAATTCGCGCAGCGCGGCGGCGACGGCGGCGGTGTCCTCGACCGTGCCCGCCGCCTCGATCGCGTCCTTGAGGGCGTAGGTCTGGTCATAGGCGTAGGGCGAGCTTGGCGAGGGGGCGATGCCGAATTTCTCGGTGTAGTTCGCGTGGTAGGCGATGCCGTTCTCGCTGGCCGAGAGCAGGGTCAGTTCGGTCGGGCGCAGGTCCCAGACGCCTTCCATCTGCTCGGAGGTGGCGACGCGCAGGAACTGTTCCTCGGAGCCGGAGGTAAAGCCGTAGCGCGGCACGTCGATGCCCAGTTCGACCGCCTGCCGGTAGATGAAGGCCGCGGGCTCCACATATCCCACCACGAGGATCGCGTCGGGGTCCTGCTCGCGGATCTTGGTGAGTTGCGGGGTCATGTCGCGATCCCTGAGGCCGAAGGCCTCGCGGGTGATGATCTCGCCGCCTGCGGCGTTCAGCTCTTTCTCGAAGGCGTCCACGTAGCTGGCGTAGAAGCCCACGTCGAGCGCGCCCAGCACCGCCACGCGCTTGTGGCCTTTCTCGGCCACGAAGGTGCCGGCGGCCGCGCCGGTGTAATCCGCCGGGGGGCGGGTGCGCACGAGGTTGGGAATCTCGCGGGTGGTGATCGAGCGTTCGGCGGCGTTACCCACCAGCATCACCGCATCCTCGTTGGCGATGAAGGACGCCACCGCGCCGGTCGCGCCCGAGCAGCAGAATCCGAGGATGAACCTGACCCCGTCGCGGTCCAGCAGCTTGCGCACGGCGTTGGAGGCCTCGGTCGGGTTGGCCTTGTCGTCATAGGCGATGACATTGAGCATGTAGGTGTCGTCGCCAACGGTGATGCCGCCCGCCGCGTTGATCTCTTCGGCGGCCATCTGCACGGCGTTGGCCTGCGGCAGGCCGTAGACCGCCGCCCCGCCGGTGAGCGCGTCGCTCACGCCGATGTCGAGCGTCTTTTCCGCCGCGAGGGCGGCGCCCCCGGCCAAGGCGAGGGCCGTCGTCATGGTTAGCAGTTTCATGGTTTCTCCTCCCTGTGGGTCCTTGTCTGCCGGTCAGTGGCCAAGATAGGCCTTGGCCACCTCCGGATGCGATTGCAGCTCCTCCCCGGTGCCGCTCAGCACGATTTCGCCCGCCTCGAACAGGTAGGCGCGGTCGGCCAGCCGCAGCGCCATCGCCGAATTCTGCTCGACCAGCAGGATGGTCTTGCCCATCGCCTTGATGCGGGCGATGGTCTCGCCCACTTCGGCCACGATCTTGGGGGCGAGGCCCAGCGAGGGCTCGTCGAAGATCAGCAGGTCGGGCCGCGCCATGAGCGCGCGGGCGATGGCCAGCATTTCCTGCTCGCCGCCCGACAGCGTCCCCGCCGCCTGGTGCGCGCGCTCGCGCAGGATCGGGAACATGTCCATCATTTCCTCGAGATCGGCGGCCTGTTCGGCGTCGCGGCGGGCATAGGCGCCCATGCGCAGATTCTGCACCGTGCTCATCTGCGGAAACACCTGCCGTCCCTCCGGGCACATGGTGATGCCCGCGCGTACCACCGCGTGGCCGGGCTGGTTGGTGATGTCGCGGCCCTTGAGGGTGATCTTGCCGGATTTGGCCGCGACCAGCCCGCAGATCGCCTTGAGCGTCGAGGATTTGCCCGCGCCGTTCGCGCCGATCAGCGTGACGATCTCGCCCTGATGCACGTCGA
>CAJXKX010000024.1 GCA_913055965.1 uncultured Roseovarius sp. | reverse complement strand
GTAAATCGCGGGGCATGACCGATGCGCCCGACGACATTCATCCGCTCTTTCACGGTGCCCCCGTCAGCACCGAGTTCCGCAAGCTGCGCAAGCGCATCGTCCGCGAGGTGCGCGAGGCGGTCGAGCAATACGGCATGGTCGAGAAGGGGGCGAAATGGCTCGTCTGCCTGTCGGGCGGCAAGGACAGCTATACGCTCCTTGCCGTGCTGCACGAATTGCAGTGGCGCGGGCTGCTGCCGGTCGATCTGCTCGCCTGCAACCTCGATCAGGGACAGCCGGGCTTTCCGGCCACGGTGCTGCCCGCCTTTCTCGAACGGATGGGCGTGCCGCACCGGATCGAGTACCAGGACACCTATTCCATCGTCATGGACAAGGTCCCGCAGGGGCGCACCTATTGCGCGCTCTGCTCGCGGCTCCGGCGCGGCCATCTCTACCGCATCGCCCGCGAAGAGGGGTGTTCGGCGGTGGTGCTCGGCCATCACCGCGACGACATCCTCGAGACGTTCTTCATGAATCTGTTTCACGGCGGTCGGCTCGCCACCATGCCCCCCAAGCTTGTGAACGAAGAGGGCGACCTCTTCGTCTACCGCCCCCTTGCCCACGTGGCCGAGGCCGATTGCGAGCGCTTCGCGCGGGCGATGAACTATCCGATCATCCCCTGCGACCTCTGCGGCTCGCAGGACGGGCTGCAGCGCCAGCAGGTCAAGCGCCTGCTCGACGGGTGGGAGGCCAACCACCCGGGACGGCGGCAGAAGATGTTCCGGGCGCTGATGAACACGCGGCCCTCGCACCTGCTCGATCCCGCGCTTTTCGATTTCGCGGGCCTCACTCGCGATCCGCTAAAATCCGCGGCAAAAGAGCCGGAGATGCCAACGCTTCGTTAACCGGGCGGGCGCTAGCCTGCCCGCGGTTGACGGAGATGGCCATGGACCGGGCACAGCATGCCTTGCAAAGCGCGCTTGCCGCCCTGCGCGGGCCGCAGACGCTGATCCTCGCGCTGGCGCTGGGGCTGGCTTTCGCATGGTTCGGCCCCGCCGCGCTGGCGCTCGGCCTGCCCTTTGCGCTGATGCTGCTGCCGCGCCGGGGCGCGGGCCGGGGCGGCCGGGCCGGGCCGCGCCCGCCGCGCGACGCCCAGGTCGCGGACATGGCCGCGCTGCTCGATCAGCGGCTGCGCGCCGCGCGCCGCGCGCGCCACCCGGTGCTCTGCATCACTCTCGCGATCCCGGGGGCCGACAGGCTGCGCCCGGCGCTGCGCGAACGGCTGGTGACCACCTGTCTCGACCACCTGTCCCACGGGCTGCGCCACGAGGATGCGCTGTTCGATCTCGGGCATGGCCGCTTCGGGATCGTGCCCGACGGCGCGCGCGCGCTCGACCTGCCCGCGGCACAGCGCCTCGCCGCGCGGCTCCGGACCCATGCCGCGACGGGTCTCGGAACGGGCGGCGACGCGCCGCCGCCCGCTATCACCTGCGGTTTCTGCCTCGAAACGCGGCCCGGCGCGCGCACCGGGCGGGCGCTCATCGCCGACAGCCTCGCCGCCACCGCGCGCCCGCCCCCGCCCCCCGACCCGCCCGGGCACGGCTGACCGGCCCCGCCGCTTGCCGAGTGGCCCCCGCACAGGGTCGCGCCGCGCCGGTCCCGCCCCGCCCCCGCATCGCCGCCCGGCGGCGGCAGACCGCGCCCCGATCCCGGAATCCGCTTGACCTTTGGGGTCTCACTCTGTTGAACGCCCCAAGGCAGTTAAATGACGGACGGGCCCCGCCGATGGACGATCAGAACAAGAACCTCATTCTCGCGACGGCGCTCAGCTTTCTCGTGATCCTCGTCTGGTTCGTGATGTTCCCGCCACCCGAACCGGCCCCCACCGATCCCAATGCGCCCGCCACCCAGTCGCAGGCCGCAGACCCGCTCGCCCCGCCCCCCAGCGCCGACCCCGCCACCGGCGAGGCCACGGCGACGGGCACCACCGGCACCGCCTCCGAGGCCGCCGCCGACGTGCCGCGGATCGAGATCGACACCCCGAGCCTCACCGGCTCGATCTCGCTCCAGGGCGGGCGCATCGACGAATTGTCGCTCAAGGACTACCGCGAGACCATCGATCCCGATTCCTCCATCGTCCACCTGCTCACCCCGCTGGGCAGCGCGACCCCCTACTACACGCTCCACGGCTGGGCCCCCGGCGCGGGGCTCGACCCCGACCAGGTGCCGGGGCCCGACACGCTGTGGCAGGTCGAGAGCGGCGGCACGCTCTCGCCCGGCGCGCCGATCACCCTCGCATGGGACAACGGCGCGGGCCTCACCTTCCGCCGCGAGATCTCGGTCGACGAGGATTACATGTTCTCGGTGCGCCAGACGGTCGAGAACCGGGGCGCGGCGCAGGTCAGCCTCGCCCCCTACGGCATCATCGCCCGCCACGGCCAGCCCGCCGACATGAAGAATTTCTTCATCCTGCACGAGGGCATCATCGGCATGGCCGACGGCACCCTCGCCGAGATCGACTACGACGACGTGCAGGACTATGCCTTCAACCCCCGCGAAGGGGCACCCGCCGAGGTCACGCAGGTGACCGAGGGCGGCTGGCTGGGCTTTACCGATCACTACTGGATGACCACCCTCATCCCGGAACCGGGCACGCCCTTCAAGGCGGTCACCAAGTACGATCCGCAGCGCGGCATCTACCAGACCGAGACGGTGCAGCAGACGCGGCAGCTCGCCCCCGGCGAGACGATCACCGCCGACAGCCGGCTTTTCGCCGGGGCCAAGGAATGGGCCACCATCCGCCACTACCAGAACGAGGACGGGGTCGACCGCTTCCTCGACTCGATCGACTGGGGATGGTTCTTCTTCCTGACCAAGCCGATCTTCGCGGCGCTGCACTGGTTCAACCTGATGATCGGCAACATGGGCTGGGCGATCATCGCGCTCACCCTCGCGATCAAGGCACTGGTGCTGCCGCTGGCCTACAAATCCTACGTCTCGATGGCCAAGATGAAAGAGCTTCAGCCCGAGATGGAAAAGATCAAGGAGGCGGCGGGCGACGACCGCCAGAAACTCCAGCAGGAGATGATGGCCCTCTACAAGAAGGAAAAGGTCAACCCGGCGGCGGGCTGCCTGCCGATCCTGCTGCAGATCCCGATCTTCTTCTCGCTCTACAAGGTGATCTTCGTCACGCTCGAATTGCGCCACGCGCCGTGGATCGGCTGGATCCGCGATCTCTCGGCCCCCGACCCGTCCTCGATCTTCAACCTCTGGGGCCTCTTCCCCTGGGCCGCGCCCGAGCCGGGCTCGGTCATGGCGCTCATCTTCATCGGCATCCTGCCGCTCTGCCTCGGCATCTCGATGTGGCTGCAGCAAAAGCTCAACCCGTCGCCCACCGATCCGACGCAGAAGATGATCTTCGCCTGGATGCCCTGGGTGTTCATGTTCATGCTGGGCAGCTTCGCCTCGGGGCTGGTGATCTACTGGATCGCCAACAACATGATCACCTTCGCGCAGCAATACGCGATCATGCGCAGCCACGGGCACAAGCCCGACGTGTTCGGCAACATCAAGTCGAGTTTCAAGCGCGACAAGCCCGCCCCCGACACGGGCAAGAAGAAGTGACGGCGCGGGTCGCCGCGCTCTGGCGCCACCCGGTCAAGGGCCACGGCCGCGAGGCGCTCGCCACCGTGACCCTGACCGAGGGCCAGGCCATGCCGTGGGACAGGCGCTGGGCCGTCGCCCACGAACTGGCCAGCCTGACCGAGGGCGAATGGGCCCCGTGCACGAATTTCTCCATCGGGGCCAAGGCCCCGGCGCTGATGGCGATCGACGCGCGGGTGGACGAGGCCACGGGCCGCGTCACCCTCAGCCATCCCGACCGCCCCGACCTGAGCTTCGATCCCGACCGCGACACGCAGGCGTTTCTCGACTGGGTGGCACCGCTCCTGCCCGCCAACCGTGCCCGCCCGGTGCGGATTTTCCGGCTCGACGGGCGCGGCTTCACCGATACCGATTACCCGTCGGTGAGCCTGCTCAACCTCGCCTCGAATGCCGATCTCGGCGCGCGGATGGGGGCAGACCTGTCGCCGCTGCGCTGGCGCTGCAACATCCATCTCGAGGGGTTCGAGCCCTGGGCGGAAACCGGCCTTGTCGGTCGCAGGCTGCGCATCGGCGAGGCGGAACTGCAGGTGCGCGAGCCGATCCGCCGCTGCATGGCGACCACCGCCAATCCCGCCACCGGCGCGCGCGATCTCGACACGCTGGGCGCGCTCGACACCCATCGGAACCATCAGGATTTCGGCATCTATGCCGAGGTCGTCCGCGGCGGCGCGCTGGCCACGGGCGACGCGGTCGAGGTGCTGTGATGCAGCGCCTGCCCTTCCCCGAGGCCGAAGCCCCGGACGCCCCGAGCGCCGAAGCCGGGCGCCGGCTCTTTGCCGGCCCGGTGGATTTCCTCAAGGGCGTGGTCGCCATGTCGGGCCTGCCGCCCGCCGACCGCGCCGAGGTCTGCTTCGCGGGCCGCTCGAACGTGGGCAAGTCCACCCTCATCAACGCGCTGACCGGCCGCAAGGCGCTGGCGCGGGCCTCCAACACGCCCGGGCGCACGCAGGAGATCAACTATTTCACCGTGGGCGACAGCCACTATCTCGTGGATCTGCCGGGCTATGGCTATGCCAATGCCCCGCTCGACGTGGTGCGCAAATGGCAGGCCCTGCTCAAGACCTATCTCTCGGGTCGCGCCAGCCTGCGCCGCGCCTTCGTGCTGGTGGATTCGCGCCACGGCATCAAGCCCGTGGACGAAGAGATCATGACCCTGCTCGACCGCGCCGCCGTGCCCTTTCAATGCGTCCTGACCAAGACCGACAAGATCGGCGCGCAGGCCCGCGAGACCATGCTGGCCCAGGTGCGCGACCGCCTCGCGCCGCACCCCGCAGCCTATCCCGAGCTGATCCTCACCTCCTCGGAAAAGGGCGAGGGGCTCGCCACCCTGCGCGCCACCATCGCGGCGCTCGGGCAAGAGGGCTGAGGGGAGGCTTCTGGTCTGCTCCTGCCATTCGCCTGCCTCCCCCCGCGCGGAGTCAAGGTGCCGCAGGCACCGCCGCGCGAGCGCCCGACCGCCCGGACGGGCGGGCGCTTTTTCAACGATGCAAACCCGCGCAATCGTTGCAGAATTTTTCGCAATAAAGCGCGACGCGAAACCGTTGTGCGCCCACCCGCGGTCGGTCACTCGCGCGGCTCATCGCCAAAGCGGCAACGTTCCCTTCAGGCCAGAAGCCCCCCTCACACATGCTGCGCCCCGTTGATCTCGATCTCGGTCCCCGAGATATAGGCCGAGGGCTGCGTGCACAGGAAATACACCGTGTCGGCCACCTCGCGCGGCTCGCCCAGGCGCCGCATCGGAATCGTGTCGGCCAGTTCCTCGGTGCCCGGCGACAGGATGTCGGTGCGGATCTCGCCCGGCGCGATCGCGTTCACCCGCACGCCCAGCGGCCCGAAATCATGCGCCATCTCGCGCGTCAGCGCCGCCAGCGCGGCCTTGGACGTGGCATAGGCCGCCCCGGCAAAGGGATGCACCCGCGCCCCCGCGATCGAGGTCACGTTGACCACCGCGCCCTTCGCCGCCGCCAGCTCGTCGCGCAGGCTGCGCGCCAGCACCACCGAGGCGAAGAAATTGACGTGAAACACGTGCCCCCATGTCCGCAGGTCCGTGTCGAACGTGTTGAGCCGCTCGCCCTCCGGCCCCTTGGGAGAGATGCCCGCATTGTTCACCAGCGCATCGAGCCGCCCGCCCAGCATCCCGCGGATCACCCCGACCTTCTCGATCACGTCATTGGGGCTGGCGAGATCGATCTGCACATGGTTCGCCGCGCCGCCGCCCCAAGGGCATTCCGACGGGAACGGCTGCCGCGAACAGGTGATCACCCGCCAGCCTTCCTCGTTGAAGCGGCGCACGGTGGCGTGCCCGATCCCCCGGCTCGCGCCGGTCAGAAGCAAGGTGCGCGTCGCGGTCATGGCAATCTCCCGGCAGTGACCGCGCCACCCTAACCGGACTGCGCCCGAGATCAACGGCCCTTGGCACATCCCCGCCCAAAGGCTAACAAGTGCGGGCGCGTGACCCCGGAGACAGGAATGAAGGCCCGAGACATGAACCGCGACTGGATCGCCACCGCCCGCACCCTCTCCGAGGCGCTGCCCTACCTGCAGCGCTATACCGGGGCCATCGTGGTCATCAAGCTGGGCGGTCACGCGATGGGCAGCGCACAGGCGATGGCCGAATTCGCCCGCGACGTGGTGCTGATGCGGCAGGTAGGCGTGAACCCGGTGATCGTCCATGGCGGCGGGCCGATGATCAACGAAATGCTCGCCCGGCTCGACATCCGCTCCGATTTCGTCCGCGGCAAGCGCGTCACCGACGCGGCCACCATGGACGTGGTGGAAATGGTGCTCTCGGGCACCGTCAACAAGCGCATCGTGCAGGCCATCGGCGGCCAGGGCGGGCGCGCGGCGGGGCTCTCGGGCAAGGATGCGGGGCTCATCCCCTGCCCCCCCGCCAGCCCCGATCTCGGCCTCGTGGGAGAGCCCGCCAAGATCGACACGGCGATCCTGCACACGCTGTTCAACGCGGGCGTGATCCCGGTGATCGCGCCGCTCGGCGCGGGGCCGGATGGCGAGACCTACAACATCAACGGCGATACCGCCGCCGGGGCCATCGCCGCGGCACTCAGGGCCGACCGGCTGCTGCTGCTCACCGATACCGACGGGGTGCGCGACGCTTCGGGCCATGTCGTGACCGAACTCACCCCCGAGCAGATCCGCGACCTCACCCGCGAGGGCGTGATCGCGGGCGGCATGATCCCCAAGACCGAGACCGCGCTCGCGGCCATCGCGGGCGGCGTGCGCGCGGTGGTGATCCTCGACGGGCGCGCCCCCAATGCCACGCTGCTGGAATTGTTCACCGAACACGGCGCGGGCTCGCTCATCCGCGGCGATGCAGGCCCCTTGACGAAACCGGCCCCGGCCTAGCTCCGGAGGATGACCAGCCATCCGGACATCGCGACCATCGCCCGCGCGGCGCAGGCCCATCACCTCGCCGCGCTCGGCGCGCTGCATCTCGCGCCGGACGAGGTGCCCGGCCATCAAAGCCTCGTTCTCCTCGGCCCCGGCGGCCCCGGTTTCTGGCCGCATGTCAGCGCCGCGCCCGAATTCGCCGATGCCGCCCCCGACCCGCTCGACCGCTGGTCGCACCGCGTGATCACCGCGCTCGCGCACGATCTCGGCGCGCGCGCGATCTTTCCGTGGGACGGCCCGCCCTGGCCGCCCTTCACCGGCTGGGCGCGGCGCAGCGGGCGGGCCTGGCCCTCGCCCGTGGGGCTGCTGGTGCATGACAGCCACGGCCTGATGCTGTCCTTTCGCGGCGCGCTCGCGCTGCCGCACCGGCTCGCCCTGCCCGCCGCCGCCGCGCGCCCCTGCGACACCTGCGCGGATCAGCCCTGCCGCAGCGCCTGCCCGGTCGGCGCGCTGTCGCCCGACGGCTATGACGTGCCCGCCTGCAAATCCGATCTCAACCGCCCCGGCAACACCTGCATGGCGCGCGGCTGCGCCGTGCGCCGCGCCTGCCCCGCAAGCGCCGGCGCGGCCCGGTCCGAGGCCCAATCCGCCTTTCACATGGGATATTTCCGATGAAGCGCCTGATCCTGATGCGCCACGCCAAATCCGACTGGGACGACCCGGCCCTGTCTGACCACGACCGCCCGCTCAACAAGCGCGGCCGCCGCGCCGCCACGGCGCTCGGCCATTGGCTGCGCGCGGCGGGGCTGCACCCCGACCAGGTCCTGTGCTCCAGCGCCGCCCGCACGCAGGAAACCTGCGCGCGCCTCGCCCTGCCGCTCGAGCCGGAGCGGCATCCCGCTCTCTACCTCGCCGAGGCCCCCGTCATGCTGCGCATCCTGCGCGCGGCGCAGGGCGACACGGTGCTGATGATCGGCCACAACCCCGGCATCGCCGAGTTCGCCGCGCGCCTGATCGCTTCGCCCCCCGCGCATGACCGTTTCGACGACTACCCGACCGGCGCGACCCTCGTGGCCGAATTCGACATCGGCGACTGGCACGACCTCGCCCCCGGCACCGGCACCGCGCGGCAGTTCGTCATCCCGCGCGAACTGACCGGAGAGTCATGACCCCCGCCCCGCGCTTCATCGGATCGGAGATCTATCGCGGCTCCTCCTACGGGGCGCGCCACCCGCTCTCGATCCCGCGCGTGCCCACGGTCACGGACCTCTGCCGCGCGCTGGGCTGGCTGCCCGATGCGCAATACCTCACCAGTCCCCGCGCGCGCCCGCAGGCGCTCACCGCCTGGCACACCCCCGCCTATATCACGGCCCTCCGGCGCGCCGAGGCCGAGGGCCGGGTCACCCCCGAAACCCGCGCCCGCCACCACCTCGGCACGCTGTCGAATCCGGTCTTCCCCGAGATGTTCCGCCGCCCCGCCACCGCCGCGGGCGGCTCGCTTCTGGCCACCGACCTGATCGCGGCGGGCGGCACGGTCTACAATCCCGGCGGCGGCACGCATCACGGCATGGCCGACCGCGCGGGCGGCTTCTGCTACCTCAACGATCCGGTGCTCGCGCTCAAGGCGCTGCTGGCGCAGGGGCTCACCCGCGTGGCCTATGTCGATATCGACGCGCATCATTGCGACGGGGTCGCGGCGGCCTTTCACGGCGAGACCCGCGTGCTGATGATCTCCACCCACGAGGCGCGGCGCTGGCCCTTCACCGGCGCGCTCGACGACCGCGCGGGCGGGCACGCCATCAACCTGCCGCTCCCGCGCGAGACCAACGACACCGTTTTCGCCATGGCGCTCCACGAGGTGATCCTGCCCGCCCTGCAGGCACAGAGACCCGAGGCCATCGTGCTGCAATGCGGGGCCGATGCGGTGGAAGAGGACCCGCTCTCGCGCCTGTCGCTCTCGAACAACGCGCATTGGGCCGCCGTCGCCGCGCTGCGCCCCCTCAGCCCCCGCCTGCTGGTGCTGGGCGGCGGCGGCTACAACCCGTGGTCGGTGGGCCGCCTCTGGTCCGGCGTCTGGGCCACGCTGAACGGATATGAGATTCCCGATCGTCTGCCCGAACGCGCCCGCGCTGTCCTGGCCGCCCTGACATGGACGCGCCGCCCGGTATTTCCGCCCGACGCCCTCATCGACACGCTCCGCGATGCCCCGCGCGAGGGCACGATACCGGACGACCTCCGCACCGCCATCCACACTCTGCGCGCCCGGCAGGCGGCCTGGGTCTGACAGGAAAAGGGCGGCCCGCCGGACCGCCCCTTCATCTTGCCCCAAATACTCCGGGGGAGTCGCGCATCGTGCGACGGGGGCAGCGCCCCCTGCCCGGCTCAGTGCCCGAGGATCTGGCTCAGGAACAGCTTGGTCCGGTCGCTCTGCGGGTTGTTGAAGAACTCCTCGGGCTCGTTCTGTTCGACGATCTGCCCCTGGTCCATGAAGATCACCCGGTTCGCCACCTTGCGCGCGAACCCCATCTCGTGGGTCACGCACAGCATCGTCATGCCCTCCTCGGCCAGTTCGATCATCGTGTCGAGCACTTCCGAGATCATCTCGGGATCGAGCGCCGATGTCGGCTCGTCGAATAGCATGATCCGCGGCTTCATGCACAGGCTGCGCGCGATCGCAACCCGCTGCTGCTGCCCGCCCGAAAGCTGACCGGGATACTTGTTCGCCTGCTCGGGAATCTTGACCTTGGTGAGGAAATGCATGGCGATTTCCTCGGCCTCTCGCTTGGGCGTCTTGCGGACCCAGATCGGTGCCAGCGTGCAGTTCTCCATGATCGTGAGATGCGGGAACAGGTTGAAATGCTGGAACACCATGCCGACTTCGGAGCGGATCTTGTCGATGTTCTTGATGTCGTTCGACAGCACCGTGCCATCGACGGTGATCGATCCCTTCTGATGCTCCTCCAGCGCGTTGATGCAGCGAATGAGCGTCGACTTGCCCGAGCCCGAGGGCCCGGCGATGACGATCCGCTCGCCCTGGTAGACGGTCAGGTCGATGTCGCGCAGCACGTGGAACGCGCCGTACCACTTGTTCATCTTGTTGATCTCGACGGCGACCTCGTCCGAGACCTTCATTTGCGTTTCAGCGGCCATGTCCCTGACCCTCCCTAGCGGTGATCGGTCTGAAGCTCGCGCTCCAGCCATTGCGAATATTGCGAGATGCCGTAGCAGACGATGAAGAACAGGACGCTGGCAAAGCCGAACAGCTCCCAGTAGACCCCGTTCCACTCCGCCGAGGCGAGGATCGGCCCGCGGATCATGCCGACGATGTCGAACATCGAGATGACCGAGACGAGGGTGGTATCCTTGAACAGGCCCACCGCCACGTTGACGATGCCGGGGATCGAGATCTTCAGCGCCTGCGGCAGGATGATGAACTGCATCGACTGCGCGTAATCGAGCCCGAGGCTGTCGGCGGCCTCGTACTGCCCGCGCGGCAGCGCGGCCAGCCCGCCCCGGATCACCTCGGCGATATAGGCCGAGGCGAACATCGTGATCATGATGATCACCCGCAGGATCAGGTCGAAGGTCGTGCCCGGCGGCAGGAAATACGCCAGCACCACGTTGGCCACGAACAAGAGCGTGATCAGCGGCACGCCGCGAATGAACTCGATGAAGATCACGCAGATCCACTTGATGATCGGCATCGAGGATTGCCGCCCCAGCGCCAGCAGGATCCCGAAGGGCAGCGACAGCGAGACACAGATCACCCCCAGCATCAGGTTGATCATGAATCCGCCCATGTCGCGCGACGGCACCGGCTCGAGCGCCATCACCCCCGCCATGCTTCCGGTCACGAGCCCCGAGGCCCACCAGAACACGAGCGCCGCCACGAGCCCGGCCAGCACTGCCACGCCGGCGCTCACGGTCATGGTGCGGCGATAGACCATGACACCGAACAGCGTGCCCAAAAGCGCCATGACCGGCACCATGATCGTCCCGCCCCAGATCAGCCAGTAGGCGACGAACGGGTAGAGCCCAGTCACGACCAGCAGCTTGCGCGGCAGGTACTTGATGAACAGCACCGGCGCGATGGCCGCGAACAGGAGCACGAAGGCCAGCGTCGGACGCCAGTAAAGCTCGCTGGGATACTTGAACCCGAACAGGAGCTGGTTCCACCGTTCGGTCAGCACCGCGAAACAGGCCCCCGTGGCCCCGTCGAGAATCTCGCGGCAGGCCGACAGGCTCGGGCTGTCCCAGACCCCGTTGAGGAACCACGGCGCCGCAGAGATCACGAGGCTGACCACGAAATAGGCCGCGACCAGCGTCAGAACGGTGTTGCCCACCGACGAGAACAGGTTTTCCCGCAGCCATTTGACCGCGCCCGTCTCGG
>CAJXKX010000023.1 GCA_913055965.1 uncultured Roseovarius sp. | reverse complement strand
GCGCCGGGACGCGGCGGCGATGATCTCGTTCATGAGGGGCAGGTCGGCCTCGTCATGTTCGTCCATCGCAAGCGCGATGAATTCCAGGCTCTCGGCTTCGGGCTGGCCGAGAAAGGCCAGCGCTTCGGTGAATCCCAGATCTCCCCAGGCCTCGGCAAGCGCGGCTTCCATGTCCTCGATGAGCAGGTCGAAATTCTGCACATCCCTGCTGACGGTGCAGGCGCGGATCGGGGTGGTGTCAGACTGGCTCATCTCGGGTCTCGCGATTCCTGTCGGTCGGGCCGCGGCCGCCGGGCACATCGGATCGCGCACCGCGCAAGGGGCGGGGCGCGGGCCGGTCGCGGCGATTGGCGCGGGGCATTGCTCGATGATTGCAAGATGGCCAACAATATGGGCGAGAATTTGGCCAAAAGATCGTAATTCTAGGAAGAACCCGGAGGCTTGCGGGACCGGCCCCGGCGGGCCGGATCGCCCGGCGCGCGGGGGGCGAGCCGCCTTATTCGTCGGTGTCGCCGGTCACCTCGGACTCGAGCGTGACGGTCGATTCCCAGGCCGCGCTCTCGATGTATTCGCGGTAGACGACCTCGGCATATTTGCCGTCCATGGAGATCAGCCGCGTATCGACGAAGCCCGACACCTCCGTGACCGTGCGGCGGTTGCGCCGCTCGCGGCCCTCGGTGACGATAATGGGCTGCGTCTCGCCGAACGAGGCCACCGCCTCGAGCCGGTCGCGGCCGATGCCCTGGCTCGCGAGATAGTTCACCACCGCCTGCGCGCGCCGCAGGCCCAGCGCCTTGTTGTAGGCCGCTGACCCGACCGCGTCGGTATGGCCGTAGACGCGGAACCGCACCTCGGGGAATTGCCGGATCCAGTGCGCCTGTTCGCGCAAGGTGTCGCGCGCGCCCGCGTCCAGCACATCGGAATTGAACGCGAAATTCACCGTGCTCTGCACCTCGCTGGCAAAGCGCTTGGCCAGGTCGAAGACATAGCTGCGCTCGCCGGTCATCACGAGATGGTTGTTCATGCTCGATTCGCCAAAGCCGCCATTGTCGACCAGCGATCCCGCCTCGCCGAAATACGAGCGGACGACCTCGCCATTGGGCGGCGCGCAGGCGACAGTCACGAGAAGGCCGGAAATCGCCAGATACCGTTTCATCGCACAGCCCTCTCTCATTCCATGACGTAGCCGTAGGAGCCGGTGAAATCCTGCCGCGCGACCTCGCCCGCGGCACCCGATTGCGGCGCGTCGCGTGCCACGCGCCCGTTGAGAAACAGATCGCCCTCCGAGGGCAGGCGCACCCGGTCGGTGGGCAGCGCCAGCGCCTCGCCGCGGGTGGGCGAGACGAGATGCGCCGAGACGATGATCACAAGCTCGCTCTGGGCGCGCAGGTAGTCGGCGCTGCGAAACAGCGCGCCCAGCACCGGCACGTCGCCCAGCCAGGGCACCTGTGCGTTGTTGTCGCGGAAATCGTCCTGCAGCAGGCCCGCGATGGCGAAGCTCTCGCCGTCGCGCATCGACACGGTGGTCGTGGTCTCGCGGCGGCGGAAGGCGGGCAGCGAGATCACCCCGGTATTGACCTGCTGGCTGTCGTCGATCGACGAGACCGCCGCCGCCATCTCGAGATTGATCACCTCGTCGTCGAGCACGCGCGGAATGAATTTCAGCTCCACCCCGAATTTCTTGAACTCGACGGTGATCGTGCCCTGTTCCTGCGAGACCGGGATGGGAAACTCGCCCCCGGCGAGAAAGCTCGCCTCCTGCCCCGACAGCGCGGTGAGGTTGGGCTCGGCCAGCGTGCGCACGACGCCCTTGGTCTCCAGCGCCTCGAGCAGCACGCCAAGCTCGACCGAGCCGATGTCGAAGCCGATGAAGGCGGTGCCGGCGGCGGTCTGGTTGGTGACCGAGCCGGGGGTGAGGCCGGGGACGGGGCCGGTGCCGATCCGCGAGCCGACAAACGCCCCGCCCTCGCCGGTGGCCGATGACAGCCCGTCCACCGCGAGCGAGGTCGAAAGCGCCTTGGACACCGTGCGCTGCATCTCGGCAAAGCGCACCTTGAGCATCACCTGCTGGTTGCCCGAGACCGACATCAGGTTCGAGACGCGCTCGGGCGCGTAGCGTTCGGCCAGGTCGAGCGCGCGCTGCATCCGCGACGGGCCCGAGACGGTGCCCGACAGCACGATGCCGTCATTGGCGGTGCGCACCTCGATCTTCTCGCCGGGCAGGATCTGGCGCAGCCGCTCCTTGAACTCGGCGATATCGGTGCTGACATGCACGTCGATATTGGTGATCAACCGCCCGACATCGTCGAACAGCGTCAGCGTGGTGCGGCCCGGCGCCTTGCCCAGCACATAGATCGTGCGGTCCGACAGGGTCGAGAAATCGGCGATGGCGGGGTTGGCGATGCTGAGTTCGGCGAAGGAGACGTCGCTTTCGACCACGATGGCGCGGTTCATGGCGACGCTGATATGGCTGGCGGCATCGCCGCGCACGACGCGCACGGTATCGGCACGGGCAGGGCCGGTGCCCGCGATCGCACAGGTCGCCGCGACCACGAGGGCCGTGCTCAGAATCTTCCTGATACTCATGTGACCTGCCTCTCCGATCACGCCTCATATCCGGGTCTTGCGCCCGCATTTGCACGCACTCTGCGCGAGAATTGCGAATTTTGCAAGGAATCAATGAGATTCGCGCCGTCTTTGATGCCGGGCGTGGCGTTTTCGCCCGGATGCGCAGACGGGGCCGCAGCCCACGCGCGGCCCCGTCGCGGCGGCGGTGCGCCGCGCCTCAGTTCGTGCAGGGGATCGATGCGACCACCACTTCCGAGCCGCGCCGCGTGCGCACGGTGCAGCGTTCCTCCTCGGGCTGGGGCGGGGTGTGCAACTCGGCGGCCTGCAGGCCGAGCAGCCGGTTCTGATCGACCTCGATCACCTCCGACGTGGTCTCGTCCAGCGCGCCCACCAGCGACAGCGACAGCCGCCCGGTGGATTGCGCCTGCGCCAGCGCCGCCACCTGCTGCGGCGTGGCCGCCACCGTGACGGTGCGCGCGATGCGCGCCTCCTCGCGGTCCATGTCGGCGCTCTGGTCCACGGCGACGAGCGGCATCCGCGCCTCGATCAGCTTGGTCACGCTGCCGGTGGAATTGCCCTCGGTGCGCAGTTCGCCCCTGCCGACGGAGCCGGTCCAGTAGACATCCACCCGGTCGCCGGGCCGCAGAAAGCCCGAGACGCCGCTCTTGGCGTCCACCTCGATGGCGAAGGCGCGCATGCCTTCGGTCAGCCGCGAGGCGATGCCCGCGGGCTCGCCCGGATCGGTCACGCGGCTGGCAAGGATCGCCTCGCCCTTGACCATGCTGCGCAGCACCTCGCGCGGGTCGCGCGCATCCTCGGGAAACAGCGCCTCGACCTCGGTAAAGACCCCCTCGGGCAGCGACGCCTTGGGATAGCTCACGCGCTTGACCACGCCTTTTTCAAGCTTTTCGCCGTATTTCAGGTCGCGCGCGGCAACCAGGACATCCACCGTCTCGATTGCCGGGGCGCGCTGCTTGCGCTCTTCGGCGAGCTGTTGCTGGTATTGTTCGATGTAGTTCTTCGCCATGTAGACGGCAAAGCCTGCAAGGCCGATACCGACCAGCAGGACCAGTCCGAAGATCAAGCGCATTGCGTCATCCTTTCCAGTTCAGGCGGCGGGGCAACCGGGCGGCGCATCGGCCCGCCATGCGGTCTTGCCCCGTGCATAGCCCGCGAATGTGGCGAAATGAGGGATGTTCCGGGGGCTCTCCGCGTCAGTCGTCGGTCGCTCTGTTCAGCACCTCGACGGTGGCCGCGCCTATCGGGGTCTCCCCCTCGACGAAGAACACGGTGACCGAGGCTCCGAGCGCGGTGACGATCGCGCTGAGGACGACCCAGTCCACGGTGACGGCGCCGCTGTCTTCCTCCAGGAGGAAGGTCGTGATCGTGCTGCGCATCGCATACCCCATGATGCTGACCCGGTGCCGAACAAGGCCCCGGCGACCGGTGGCGCGACCCGGCGAATACTGGTCACAACGCGCCTGCGGGGCCATGTCCGTACCGGACAGGGCCCCGCGAAATCAGGCAGCGCCCTCCGGGCCCGGAAGAAGGCCGGGAGGGCGCAGGGACATTACTGCTCGGCGGTGAGCGTGTTGTCCGAGTTGGTCGCGATGTCACCCGAGATGGTGGTCGCGGCGGTGCCGATGCCGGTCTGGATGGTGGCGACGCCGGCGATGCCGAGGCCCACGACAGCCGCGGTCAGCACGACCCAGTCAACCGTCACTGCGCCGTCTTCGTCTTTCGAGAAGTTCTTGAAGAAGTTCATCATGGTTTGGTCCCTCCAAAGGATCAGTTGCTCAGTTTTTACATCCACCCCGGTTTCGGACCCTCCAGTTTTTATGGCCCGTTGCCGTCGTGGTGTGAGTGCATATGGCACCCGGATTCAGGCGCGATTTGGGCGGCAATGGAGCGATTTCAGTGTATCATCGCTTTTTATCCAAAAAATTACCAAGTCATTGAAAATAATGGAAAGAAAAAGTTTCCCGGCGGGCGAACTCGCCTTTTGCGGGAAGAATTGGGCGAAAATCGCGCAACCTGCCTGCCGGATTTCGCAACGATTCTGGTCATCGCCGCCGATTGTTGGCATGATGTCACCAAACGATCCGGGGCGGGGCAGTGCCGATCAACGGAATATTCAGGGTTTTCTGCGCCTGTGTCCTGCTCGGGCCTGGATCGGTCGCGCGGGCGGACGGCCCGCCCCCCTTTCCCGATTTCAAGCCGAAGTTCGAAAAGGCGCCCAAGCCCGGCGCGCGGCGCGGCCCGCTGGTGCAGATCACGCCCCAGGATGCGCGGCCCGAGTCCGGCGGCGCGCCCGCAGACGCGCCCCCCGTGCCGCAGCTTGCGTGGTTCTGGGCCGACGTGCCCGCCGCGCTCGATGCCGACGGGGCGCTGCGCCTGCAGTCGGCGGCGCGGCGGCTGGCGAACCCGCCCGCCGGGGCAGCCCCGCCCGCGCCGCGGCTCGAGGCGCTGCAGGCCATCCTGCGCGCCCGCGGTGCCGATATCCTGCGCGCCACCATCGGCACGCGCGTGTCGCCCGCGCTGGCGCTGTCGGTGATCGCGGTGGAATCGGGCGGGCGCGCCGGGGCCGTGTCGCACAAGGGGGCGCAGGGGCTGATGCAGCTCATGCCCGACACCGCGGCGCGGTTCGGCGTTGCCGATCCGCTGGCCCCCGCCGACAATATCCGCGGCGGCGTGGCCTATCTCGACTGGCTGATGGGGGAATTCGGCGGCGACGTCATCTTGGCGCTGGCGGGCTACAACGCGGGCGAGGGCGCGCTGCGCGAGCATGGCGGCGTGCCGCCATGGCCCGAGACGCGCGACTACGTGCCGCGCGTCCTTGCCGCCTTCGAGGTGGCGCGGGGCCTTTGCAAGACGCGGCCCGAGCTTGTCACCGATGCCTGCGCCTTCGACCTCGCGCTGAACTGAGGCCGGGCCGCGGCCTCAGACGACCTTGGCCTCGGTCTTGGCGATGATCTCGTCGCGGGTCACGCCGGGCGCGCATTCCTGGATGTGCAGCCCCTTGTGGGTCACGTCGAGCACCCCGAGATCGGTGATGATCCGATCCACCACGCCCTTGCCGGTGAGCGGCAGCGTGCATTCCTTCAGCAGCTTGGACTGGCCGTGCTTGTTGGTGTGATCCATCACCACCACCACGCGGCCCACGCCCGCGACGAGATCCATCGCGCCGCCCATGCCCTTGACCAGCTTGCCGGGGATCATCCAGTTGGCCAGATCGCCGTTCTCGGCCACTTCCATCGCGCCGAGGATCGCCATGGCGATCTTGCCGCCCCGGATCATGCCGAAGGAGGTGGCGCTGTCGAAATAGGCGGTGTGGGGCAGCGCCGTGACGGTCTGCTTGCCCGCGTTGATGAGATCGGGGTCTTCCTCGCCGTCCCACGGAAACGGGCCGATGCCCAGCATGCCGTTCTCCGATTGCAGCGTCACATGCACCCCTTCGGGGATGTAGTTGGCCACCAGCGTCGGGATGCCGATGCCGAGATTGACATAGGTGCCGTCCTCGAGTTCCTGCGCGGCGCGGGCCGCCATCTGATTGCGATCCCAGGGCATCAGGCTTCCTCCCTCTTGCGCACGGTGCGCTGTTCGATGCGTTTCTCGTGATCGCCCTGGATCAGGCGGTGCACGTAGATGCCGGGCAGGTGGATGTGGTCGGGGTCGAGCGTGCCGGGCTCGACGATCTCCTCGACCTCCATCACGCAGGTGCGCCCGCACATCGCCGCGGGCGGATTGAAGTTGCGCGCGGTCTTGCGGAAGATGGCGTTGCCGGTGGTGTCGGCCTTCCACGCCTTTACGATGCTGAGGTCGGCAAAGATGCCGCGCTCGAGCACGTAGGTCTCGCCGTCGAACTCCTTGTGCTCCTTGCCCTCGGCGACCTGCGTGCCGACGCCTGTCTTGGTGTAGAAGCCGGGGATGCCGCAGCCGCCCGCGCGCATCCGCTCGGCGAGCGTGCCCTGCGGGTTGAATTCGAGCTCGAGCTCTCCGCTGAGATACTGGCGCATGAACTCGGCATTCTCGCCCACATAGGACGACATCATCTTCTTCACCTGCCGGGTCTGCAGCAGGATGCCGATGCCGAAATCATCGACGCCGGCGTTGTTGGACGCGAAGGTAAGGTTCTTCACGCCCGAATCGCGGATGGCGGCGAGCAGCAGCTCGGGGATGCCGCAGAGACCGAAGCCGCCGGCGGCGATCAGCATGTCGTCATGCAAGAGCCCGTCGAGCGCCTCGGCCGCAGAGCCGTATACCTTGGACATCGTGCGTCTCCTCCTGAAAGCGGTGGGGACGGTATGCGGCGGGGCGGGGGGCGGTGTCAACGCGGGCCGCGCCGCATCGCGGCGATTTACGGATTACTACGTATCATCCCCGGTCGGTGCCGCTGTCCCGAAAAGAAAGCGGTCCGAAATCTCTTGAAGATTTCGGGGCTGCCCGCGTCAGCCTGCCTTCTTGCGGGTGGCGGGCTTCTTCTTCTTGCGCGCACCGCCCTTCTTGGTGGCTTTCTCGGCGATAAGGGCGGTCGCGGCTTCGAGCGTAATCTCCTCGGGGCTCGTGTCCTTTGGCAGGGTCGCGTTGATCTTGCCCCACTTCACGTAAGGGCCGTAACGCCCCTCGAAGACCTGCACAGGCCCGCCCTCGCCCGGATGCTCGCCAAGCTCGCGCAGCGGCTTGGCCGCCGTGCGCCCGCGCCCGCCGGGATTGGCGCGCTTGGCCGCGAGCAGCTCGACCGCGCGGTTCATGCCGATCTCGAACACGTCCTGCGGGTCCTTGAGATTGGCATAGACGGGCTTCGCGTCCTCGGGGCCCTGATGCATGATATAGGGGCCGAAGCGGCCGAAATTCGACTTGATCGTGCCGCCGTCGGGATGTTCGCCCACCTCGCGCGGCAGGCTCAGCAGCGTCAGCGCCTTTTCCAGCGTCATCTCCTCGGCCTTCCAGCCCTTGGGCAGGCTGGCGCGGTCGGGCTTCTTGTTGTCCTCGGTGACCTCGCCGCGCTGCACATAGGGCCCGAAGCGGCCCGAGCGCAGCGAAATCTCGTTGCCGTGCTCGTCCTCGCCGAGGATGCGGTCGCCGTTTTCCGCCGCGTCGCCGCCGATGGGCCGCGTGTAGCGGCACTCGGGGTAATTGCCGCAGCCGACGAACCCGCCCGAGCGCGAGGTCTTGAGATGCAGCCGCCCGGTGCCGCAGAGCGGGCACTGGCGCGGGTCGGTTCCGTCCTCGCGAGGCGGGTAGAGCGTCGGCGCGAGCGCCTCGTCGAGCACGTCGAGCACCTCGGCGATCCGCAGGTCCGACGTCTCGGCGATGGCCGCCGAGAAATCGCGCCAGAAACGGCTCAGCACCTCCTTGTAATCCGCCTCGCCGGCGCTCACCCGGTCGAGATCCTCCTCGAGATTGGCGGTGAATTCGTAACCCACGTATTTGCGGAAGAAGTTGATCAGGAAGGTGGTGACGATGCGGCCCTTGTCCTCGGGGATGAGGCGACCCTGGTCCTTGCGGACATATTCGCGCTCCTCGATCGTGCCCAGCACGCTGGCAAAGGTCGAGGGGCGGCCGATGCCCAGCTCTTCCATCTTCTTCACCAGCGTCGCCTCGGTATAGCGCGGCGGCGGCTGGGTGAAATGCTGCAGGCCGAGGACGGCCTCGTTGTCGGACAGCACGGCCGCCGGTTTCTCGGCCCCGTCCTGCGCCTTGGCGAATTCCGCCCGCAGCGAGGATTTGGCGAAAGCGGCCGTGTCCCCCTGCATGATCTGCGGCAGGCGGCGGTCGTCGTCATCGCCCGTCACGTCGTCGCGCCCCTCCTCGTAGACCTTGAGAAAGCCGTCGAAGAGCATCACCTGCCCGGTCGCGCGCAGACCCACCTGGCTGTCCCCGCTGCCCAGTTCGACCGTCGTGCGTTCGAGCCGCGCGGCGGCCATCTGGCAGGCGAGCGTGCGTTTCCAGATCAGGTCGTAGAGCTTGCGCTGGTCGGCATCGGAGATCCGTATCTTGCCCGCGTCGCGGCTCATGTCGGTGGGGCGGATGCATTCATGCGCCTCTTGCGCGTTCTTGGCCTTGTTCTTGTACATGCGCGGGGATTTCGGCAGGTACTCCTCGCCGTAGCGGTCCTTGATCGCGTCGCGCGCGGCCATCACCGCCTCGGGGGCCATGTCGATGCCGTCGGTCCGCATGTAGGTGATGAGCCCCGCCTCGTAGAGCCGCTGCGCGGCGCTCATGCATTGCCGAGCGCCCATGCCGAACTTGCGGCTCGCCTCCTGCTGCAGGGTTGAGGTCATGAACGGCGCGGAGGGGTTGCGCGTGGCAGGCTTGGCCTCGACCGAGGTGACGGTGAGGGCGCGCGAGGCCACTGCCTGCACCGCCATCTCGGCCTGCGTGGCGTTGCCGAGGCTGTATTTTTCCAGCTTGTCGCCCGCCAGCGTGACGAGGCGGGCCTCGAATTCCTGCCCGCGCGGCGTGGTGAGGCGCGCCCTGACCGACCAGTATTCGCGCGGGCGGAACGCCTCGATCTCTTCCTCGCGCTCGACGATCAGCCGCAGGCAGACCGATTGCACCCGCCCCGCCGAGCGCGCGCCGGGCAGCTTGCGCCAAAGAACGGGGCTGAGGTTGAAGCCGACGAGATAGTCGAGCGCGCGGCGCGCGAGATAGGCCTCGACCAGAGGCGCGTCGATCTCGCGGGGGTTCTTCATCGCCTCGGTGACGGCGGATTTGGTGATGGCGTTGAAGACGACGCGGCTCACGGCCGTGTCCTTCCTGATGGCGCGGCGCTTGCGCAGGGCCTCCTCGAGATGCCAGCTGATCGCCTCGCCCTCGCGGTCGGGGTCGGTGGCGAGGATGAGGGCGTTGTCGTCCTTGAGCGCGTCGGCGATGGCCTTGACATGCTTGCGCGCGTCGGTCCCTACCTCCCATGTCATGTCGAAGCCGTTCTCGGGATCGACCGAGCCGTCCTTGGGCGGCAGGTCGCGGACATGGCCGTAGCTTGCCAGAACCGTGTAGCCGTCGCCGAGATACTTGTTGATGGTCTTGGCCTTGGCGGGCGATTCAACGACGACGACGGGCATGGGCACTCCTTCCGGCTCTGGGGGCCGCTTATGGCGGCGCACCATGTGGGCTGGCAAGGGGGTTTGTCAACGCGGCGGCGGGGCGCGGCGAGACGGCGCGGCGCGCGGGCCGGGCTCAGACGGTGCGCGAGACGAGGCCGCCGGGGTGGCGGGTGATGTGCCCGTCCAGTTCGAGCGCGACGAGGGCCGGGGTGACGGCCTGCGCGGGGCTGGCGAGATCGCGGATCAGCTGATCCTCGGCGAGTGGGGAGGGGCCGAGGCGGGCGAGGATTTCGGCATGGAGTGCTGCGGTGTCGCGCAGGGGGCGCGGCGGCGCGGTGTCGCCGGACGGGCCGGTGGCGGCGCTGTCGGAGCCGGTGCCGGTGTCGGGGGCTTCGGCCAGGGCAGGGGCACCGGGGGCAGGCCGGGGCGGCGCGGCCTTTGCAAGCGGCATTTCGGCCTGTTCGGGGGCCGGCGCGCGGGGCAGCGCCTCGATCACGTCGGCGGCGCTGCGCACCAGCGTGGCCCCGTCGCGGATCAGCATGTTGCAGCCCGCCGCGCGGGCATCGAACGGGTGGCCGGGCACCGCCATGACCTCGCGCCCCTGGTCGAGCGCGGTGCGTGCGGTGATCAGGCTGCCCGATTTCGCAGCGCCTTCGACGACGACCAGCCCGCGCGCGAGCCCCGAGATGATCCGGTTGCGGCGGGGGAAATGGCGCGCCTGCGGTGCGAGGCCGGGGGGCTGTTCGGACAGGCACAGCCCGGATGCGGCGATCCGGTCGTAAAGCGCCCTGTTTTCCGAAGGGTAGACGACATCTACCCCCCCGGCGAGCACCGCCACGGTGCCACGGTCGAGGCTGGCACCATGCGCCGCGGTGTCGATCCCTCGGGCAAGGCCCGAGGCGATGACATGGCCGTTCCCGGCCAGTTCGGCGGCGAGCGCGCGGGCCATGCGCAGCCCCAGCGAGGAGGCGTTGCGTGCCCCCACGAGCGCGACGGCGGGCCGCGCCAGCAGCGCCGCATCGCCCCTGATCCATAGCACCGGCGGGGCATCGGGCATCTCGCGCAGGGCGGCGGGGTAGGCGGGATCGGCGCAGGTAAGAAGCCGTGCGCCCGCCGCGGCACCGGCGCGCAACTCGGCCTCGGCCACGCCGGGCGGGCAGGGGCGGTAGTCGGGCACGCCGGCGGCGCGGGCCACCCCGGGCAGGGCCTCGAGCGCGGCGGCGGCGCTGCCGTGTTCGGCCAGCAGCCGGTGAAAGGTCGCCGGACCGACCCGGCGCGAGCGCAAGAGGCGAAGCCACGACAGCCGCTCATCTTCCGTGGTGGGTGGGAGTGGGGGGTGAGTGGAAGGATGTATGACCTTGGGCATCCCGTGACCTCGCCAACTTGCAGGAGCAGGAATAGCGCGGGCAGGGTTAACGGTCGGTAAAGCGACATCGGGTGAGTCGCGGGTTTTTCGGGGTTTTCGCTTAGGCATTTGAGAAACAACGTTAAAATTTTTCTGGCTTGGGAATTGGCCGGTGTCGGTATCGCGGCGGTATCCTGTCGGTATCGCGTCGGTGGCGAAAGCGGGCGGGGCGGACGGGGGCCGGATCGTGACCGGGGCGCGCGGCGCGGGCACGGGATGGCAAGGGGTGTGCGGGGCACCCCCGGGCGGGAATTGAGTATTTCCGGCAAGATGAAGGCGGCGCGCGCGGCGTCCGCACCGAACGCGCCTCAGGCGTGGAACAATGTGCCCACGCCATAGGCGATGGCCGCCGCGGTGCCGCCGATCGCGAGGGTCTCGAGCGCCGAGCGCCACCACGGGCTGAGCGACCAGTGGCTCTTGATCGCGCCGATCCCGAAGAAGGTGGCGAGCGTCATCGCCGCCGAGATCGCGAAGGCGTCGGCAAGCCCGAGGATGAAGGGCAGC
>CAJXKX010000022.1 GCA_913055965.1 uncultured Roseovarius sp. | reverse complement strand
CACGGGCAACTACGTGGCGACGATCTGGATGGGCAACGACGACTTCACCTCGACCAGGCGGTTGGCCTCGGTGCGGCCGCGCAGCACCACCGCGCTGTCCACTTCGCGCGCCTCCGAGCGTTGCACCACGACGCGCATGATCCCCTGCTCCTGCGCGCCCTCGGCACCGGCTGCACCCGCCTCCTCCCCGTCCGGCTCTGCGGCCGGGGCGGACGGCGAGGACGGGGCAGGCAACATCGCGGTCAGCCGCTCACGCTCGAACACGAAGGCATAAATCGTTGCGGCAACAAGGATGGCGATCAGGACCGGAAAGAGACGCATGCAAGAACTTTCGAACAGTTACGACGGCGACACCGCGCCGCGGATCGGGCGGGTACAACGCATACGCTGAACCAACCGGTTCAGATTAAACTCTTCCGGCCCGCCCCACAAGCGCGATCTCGTGCCCGCCCTGCGGCCCTTGGCAGCGCCCGGCCGACACGCTAAGAGGGGCGGGTATTCGGGCAGGGAGTGCGGCGTGAGCGACACCGACAGTTTCATCGACGAGGTCACCGAAGAAGTGCGCCGCGACCGGCTGTTCCGACTGATGCGCCGGTATGGCTGGATCGGCGTTCTCGCGATCCTCGTGCTGGTTGGCGGCGCGGCGTGGAACGAATGGCGCAAGGCGCAGGCACGGGCCGAGGCGCAGGCCTTCGGCGATGCCGTGCTTGCCGCGCTGTCGCAAGAGGAGGCCGCGGCGCGCGCCGATGCGCTGCAGGCCGTCGAGGCACCCGGACCGGGCGGCGAAGCGGTGGCCGTGCTGCTCGCGACGGCGGAGCAGGCGCAGAATGACGCGGCCGGCGCGGCAACGCGGCTGTTGGGCCTCGCCGACCGCACCGACGTGCCCGAAGTCTACCGGCAGATCGCCACCCTCAAGGCGGTGACGATCCCGGATTCGGGGCTCGACGCGGGCGCACGCCGCGGCCGGCTCGCGCCGCTGGCGGCGCAGCCCGGCCTCGTGCGGCTGCTGGCGGAGGAACAGCTTGCGATGATCGAGATCGAGACCGGCGCGCGCGCCGCGGCGCTCGACCGGCTGGTGTCGCTCGCGGTGGATGCCGAGGCGACAGAGCCCTTGCGCCGCCGGGTGGCACAGGTGATTGTGGCGCTCGGCGAGGACGTGCCCGAAATGCCGGGCGCGACCGGGCATGACGGGATGGGCCAATGACGGCGCATCCCGAAAGGACGCGACAGATGGGGGCAGTGGTGACGGCGAAAACGGTTCTTCTCGCGATGGCGGCGGCCCTCGCCCTTGCGGCCTGCGACAAGCAGGAGCCGATCCTGCCCGGCGAGCGCGAGGATATCCGCGACGTGCTGCAGAGCGAGGCGCGCCGGGCGCAGGCCGAGGAAACCCCGGTCAACCGCGCGCTGCCGCTGTCGCTGCCCGCGGCGCAGGCCAATCCCGCATGGCCGCAGCGCAGCGGCACGCCCGGCACGCGCGCCGCGCACCCGGCGCTGTCCGCCGCGCCCGCGCTGGCCTGGTCCACCGGCATCGGCCAGGGCGATGGCCGCCGCGTGCGCATCTCCGCCGATCCTGTGGTGGCCGGGGGCCGTATCTTCACGCTCGATGCCACGACGCAGGTCTCGGCGGTCTCGCCATCCGGAGACCTGCTGTGGTCCACCGATCTCACCCCTCCCAATGACAGCCCCGACAATGCCAGCGGCGGCGGGCTCGCTCATGGCGAGGGGCGGCTGTTCGTCACCTCGGCCTTCGGGATGGTGACGGCGCTCGATCCCGAGACCGGCGCGGTGCTCTGGCGGCAGGATATCGACGCGCCGACCACCGCCGCGCCCTCGGTCTACGAGGGCCGCGTCTACGTGGTCGCGGGCGACGAGGTGGCCTGGGTACTCGACGCGGCAACCGGCCGGGTGCAGTGGCAGCTTTCGGGCACGCCCGACATCCACAACGTGCTGGGCGGCCCCGCGCCCGCGATCACCGAAACCTATGCCGTCTTCGCCTTTGGCGCGGGCGAGGTGCAGGGCGCGTTCCGCAAGGGCGGGCTGCGGCTCTGGGATGCGCAGGTCGCGGGCGAACGCCGGGGGCTGGCAAGCGCGCGGGTGCGCGATATCACCGGCGATCCGCTGGTGGTGGGCGACCGCGTCTACGTCGGCACCCATTCGGGGCGCATGGTGGCGCTCAGCCTGGGCAGCGGCAAGCGGATCTGGACCGCCGGCGAGGGCCCGCTCAACCCGATCTGGCCCGCGGGCGGCTCGCTCTTCCTGGTGAGCGACCGCAACGAGCTGGTGCGTCTCTCGGCCGAGGATGGCAGCCGCATCTGGGGACAGTCCCTGCCGCTCTTCACGGCGAACCGGCCCAAGCGGCAAGCGGGCATCGTCGGCCATTTCGGCCCGGTGCTTGCGGGCGGGCAGCTTGTGCTCGCCTCCGCCGACGAGGTGCTGCGCATCTTCGATCCGGTCTCGGGACAGCTTGTGCGCACGGTGCCGCTGCCGGGCGGCGCGGCGAGCAACCCGGTGGTCGCGGGCGGCACGCTCTACGTGGTGTCCAAGAAGGGACAGCTTCTGGCTTTCCGTTGACGCCGCGATCCTGTATCACCCCGCTCTGACCCGTCATCGGAGCCGCGTCATGTCCTTTACCGTCGCCATCGTGGGCCGCCCCAACGTGGGCAAATCCACGCTGTTCAACCGCCTCGTCGGCAAGCGCCTCGCGCTGGTCGACGACACGCCCGGCGTGACCCGCGACCTGCGCGAGGGGGCCGCGCGGCTGGGCGACCTGCGCTTTACCGTGATCGACACGGCGGGGCTCGAGGATGCCACCGACGACAGCCTGCAGGGGCGCATGCGCCGCCTGACCGAACGCGCGGTGGCGATGGCCGATGTCTGCCTCTTCGTGATCGACGCGCGCGCGGGCGTCACCCCCACCGACGAGATTTTCGCCGATATCCTGCGCAAGCGGTCGGGCCACGTGATCCTGACCGCCAACAAGGCCGAGGGCGCCGCCGCCGAGCCGGGCGTCTACGAGGCCTTCGGCCTGGGCCTTGGCGACCCGGTACAGATTTCGGCGGAGCATGGCGAGGGCATGAACGATCTCTATGCCCGGCTGATGCCGCTCGCCGACGGGTTCGAGGCACGCGCCGAGACCGAGGCGCCCGAGACCGACGTGGCCCTGCCCGAGGACGACGACCCCGATGCCGACGCCCTGCCCGCCTATGCCGCCCCCACGCCCGAGCGGCCGCTGCAGGTGGCGGTGGTGGGCCGCCCCAATGCGGGCAAATCCACGCTGATCAACACCATCCTCGGCGAGGAACGGCTGCTCACCGGCCCCGAGGCGGGGATCACCCGCGACGCCATCTCGCTGCGGATCGACTGGGACGGCCTGCCGATGCGCATCTTCGACACGGCGGGGATGCGCAAGAAGGCCCGCGTGCAGGACAAGCTGGAAAAGCTGTCGGTCTCGGACGGGTTGCGCGCGGTGCGCTTCGCCGAGGTGGTGGTGGTGCTGCTCGATGCCGCAATCCCCTTCGAGCAGCAGGACCTGCGCATCGCCGATCTCGCCGAGCGCGAGGGCCGCGCGGTGGTCGTCGCCGTCAACAAGTGGGATATCGAGGAAGACCGGCAGGGCAAGCTGCGCGCCCTCAAGGAGGCGTTCGACCGGCTGTTGCCGCAACTGCGCGGCGCGCCGCTGGTCACCGTCTCGGCGCGCACGGGCCGCGGGCTCGACCGGCTGCGCGAGGCGGTGCGAAAGGCCCACGAGGTCTGGAACCGCCGCATCCCCACGGCACAGCTCAACCGCTGGCTCGCGGGCATGCTCGAGCAGCACCCGCCCCCCGCGCCGGGCGGCCGCCGGATCAAGCTGCGCTACATGACCCAGGCCAAGACGCGCCCGCCGGGGTTCGTGGTGATGTGCAGCCATCCCGACAAGATGCCCGAGAGCTACCGCCGCTATCTCGTGGGGGGCCTGCGCACCGATTTCGACATGCCGGGCACGCCCATCCGCCTGCACCTGCGCAGCCAGTCCGACAAGAACCCCTACAAGGCCCGCAAGACACCGGGCCCGTCGCGCCTGCGCAAGCACCTGTCCTGAGCCGAAGACCCGGCGTCGCGCCCCCAAGCGGCCGGGGAACTCCGCCTGCGCGGCGGCAAGGCTAGCGCGAGATCACGATATCGGCGCACAGCCCGCCCAGCCGCGCGCTCTCGCCCAGCCGCAGCGTGCCGCCATGGGCGCGCGTCACGTCGGCCACGATCGACAGGCCCAGCCCCACGCCGGTGCCGCGATTCTGGTTGCGGGCTGGCTCCAGCCGCGCAAAGGGGCGCAATGCCTCCTCGCGGTGCTCGGGCGGGATGCCCGGCCCGTCATCCTCGACCCGGATGCGCAGGCTGCGCTCGGTCAGCGTGACCGAGACCTCGGCACGGCGGCCATAGCGCACGGCGTTGCCGATCAGGTTCTCGACCGCGCGCCGGATGCCGCCCTCGCGCAGCGGCACCTGCCCCTGCCCCTCGGCCGCGACCAGCGTCACGGCGATCCGCGCGCGCTGCATGTCGTCCACCACCCGGCGCACCAGCGCCACGGGATCGACCGGCTCGGCCTCGCCTTCCTGCGCGCCGCGGGCGAAATCGAGAAACCCGTCGAGCAGCCGCTGCATGTCGTCGACATCGCGCAGCATCGGTGCCGCCTCGGCCTCGTCCAGCATGGCAAGCTCCAGCCGCAGCCGCGTGAGCGGCGTGCGCAGATCGTGGCTCACCCCCGAAAGCATGAGCGTGCGCTGTTCGATCTGCCGCTCGATCCGCGCGCGCATGTCGACAAAGGCGCGCCCCGCCGCGCGCACCTCGGTGGCGCCCGCGGGCCGGTAGGCCACGTGACGCCCGCGCCCGAACGCCTCGGCCGCCTCCGCGAGCCGGGTGATCGGGCGCAGCTGGTTGCGCAGGTAGAGAAACGAGATCACCGTCATCAGTGCGCCGAACACCACCATGTTGACCAGAAGCTGGTGCGGCTGGCGCGCCGAGACGTGGCGACGGTCGAACACCATGCGCACCAGCCCTGCCCCGCGCCGGAAATAGAGCACGACGATATCGTCATCGGCCAGCGCGACGCGCACGAGGTCGGGAAACAGCGCCTTCAGTTCGCGCATCACCACGATGCCCGAGAAATCGTACCACAGCCGCGTGTCGCTTGCGGGCATGGCGGCCTCGGGCACCGCCTGCAACCGGATGTTGAGAGCCTCGGCCACGGCCTGATCGTCGCTGTCCAGCACCAGCCGGATCTCGCGCGCCATGGTGCCGGTCATCTGCTGGGTCACGCCTTCGAAATGGCGCTGGATGAACACCACCGACACGACCAGCAGCAGCGTGACCACCGGCAACAGCAGGATCAGCGTGGCGCGACCGTAGAGACCGCGGGGAAGATAGGGTTTGAGCCAGCGAAACGACATGGCTAAACCTACGCCCGAGTGCGCCGCGAGGAAAGGGCGAGACCGCGATGACCGACACCACGCCCGATACAGCCCCGCCGACGGGCATCCCGCGCGACATGGGCGGCGGCATCCGCGCGATCCTCGCACCCAATCCCTCGCCGATGACATACTGGGGCACCAATACCTACCTGCTGGGCGAGCGGCGGCTGGCGGTGATCGACCCGGGCCCCGACGACCCCGCGCATCTCGCGGCGATCCTCGGCGCGCTTGGGCCGGGGCAGAGCATCAGCCACATCCTCGTCACCCACGCCCATCTCGACCACGCCCCGCTCGCGCGCCATCTCGCGATGCAGACCGGCGCACCGGTCCTGGCCTATGGCGGCGCGCGGGACGGGCGCAGCGCGGTCATGGCGCGGCTCGCCGAGGCAGGCGGGATCGGCGGCGGCGAGGGGGTGGATACGGGCTTTGCTCCCGACATGGCGCTGCCGGATGGCGCGGAGGTGACGGGCGACGGCTGGCATATCACGGCGCACTGGACGCCGGGGCATTTCTGCAACCACATGTGCTTCGAGAGCGGCGGCACCGTGTTCAGCGGCGATCTGGTGATGGGCTGGGCCAGCACGCTCATCTCGCCGCCCGATGGCGACCTGACGCAGTTCCGCGCGTCCTGCACGCGCCTCGCCGCCGTATCCCCCGCCCGCCTGCTGCCGGGTCACGGCGCGCCGGTGGCCGATCCCCGAGCGCGCATCCGCTGGCTGCTTGCGCATCGCGACGCGCGCGAGGCGGCGATCCTCGGCGAGCTTCGCCAGGGGCCCGCCGACGCCGCCACGCTGGCCGCGCGCATCTATACCGACACGCCCCCCACCCTCATGCCGGCGGCGGCGCGCAACGTCTTGGCGCATCTCGTGGATCTGCTGCAGGGCGGGCGCGTGCGCGCCCTCTCTGCGCTCTCACCCGGCACCCGCTTCGCGCTTCCCGCAGCGGGCAGGAGGGGCGCATGATTTTTGTCACAAACCCTCTGGACCTCCCCCAACCGGATTGCTATACGCCCCCTCGTGTTCCGGCGTAGCTCAGCGGTAGAGCAGTTGACTGTTAATCAATTGGTCGTAGGTTCGATCCCTACCGCCGGAGCCAAAATCCCTCAGATATAGGCGAAACGCCTTATTTCATTGGGTTTCCCACGAGGTGACCTCCGACCAGAGTCGGAGCCAACTGTGCACGTGCACAAATTGGTGCACAAACCCGTGCCCGAACCGGTGCACCACCGCGACTCCCGGATGCCCTGGAACCGTTTTCGGAGCACCTGCCATGGCCGGAGTCGCACACACCCCCACCTCGAGAAACGCCCCTCGGGCTACTTCTTCCGGCGCCGTCTGCCGAAGGCCTGGGTCGAGATATCGAACCCTGGTCAAAGTTCGGCCATCTGTCTCAGCCTTCGGACCGACGTCCTCTCCGAAGCGACATGCCGCGTCCGCGCCCTCACGGCGCTCACGGACCTGGCCGTCGCGCTGACGACGGAGAGACAGGTGGATCATCTGAGCCCCGAGCATGTGACATTGCTGACCGAATTGGCGCGCTGCCAGATCGCCGCCCACGAAGCCCTGCGGGCGTCGGCCGAACCGCGTTCCGAGGCGGCGGCGAATTTCGCGGCGCAGACCGAGCGCGCAACCCGAGACATGCTGCGCCGGGCCCTGGCGCTCGGCGACCGGACGCCGGTTACAGAGCCCTTGCGCGAGATGGCAAGGCTGCTCGGTGTGACCCTCGACGAGACGAAGTCAGACTGGCGCGCGCTCGCCTTCGAGGCTCTGCGTGTGATGCTGGACGTGTCCCGCGAACGGGAGAAGCGAGAGGTCGGGACCTACGAGCAGCCGACGCCGATCTTCCAGTCGGTCATGGCGCGCCGGTCGGCCTCCTCGGCGGTCACCCTGCCCCAGGTTGTCGCGCAATCGCACGCCCCCGCCCTGGCCATCCCGGAAGCGGCCGCACCAGTCGCGTCCTCCATTGCCGTGCCACCCATGACGGCCGCCGCGACTCCGCAAACGGCGACAGAGGCGGCTGCTCCTCTTCAGGCGCCGGTCGACACGGCCGAAACCCCGGCCGCGAATGCGGACACAGTGCCGGCAACGCCCCAGCCCGCGGCCGGGGACGCGTCCCCGGACACCGCAGCCAAGGATGACGACACCGCGTTCCGGATCAAGCTGCGTCCGCCGCTCCTGGAAAACATCGACCTCCGGGATCTCTCGCCCGAAACGCAGGAAGTCCTCCGGACGAAACCACGTGGCATCACGCTTCTCGAGGACATCCAGCTGATGAAAGAGCTAAAGATGGCCGGATACGGCGATGATTTCTCCACGGAGCAGACCGGCGATGCCGATGCCGGCAAGAAATGGACGTCGAACAGTGGCAGCAAGGCGAATGTCGCGGAAAAATTCTGGGTGGAGTTCGTCGGAGATGTCCCGTTCGAGGACGCGGATCGGGATGACATCCGCGACGCCCTGAAGATCCTGCCCGAGCTGCCCTTTCAGCATTCCAAGGGGAAGACGAAATTCGTCTCGGAATTCGGGTTCAGGGCGTTGATCGAAGATCTCGAAGCTGAAGAGGAACGCCTTGAGAAGGAAGCACTGGAGCTGCTTGCTCGGGATGGCAATGCAACCGAAGCTGATCGCGAAAAGGCCGCGCTGGACGCTCGCATTCCGCGTATCCGCGCGGAGACCCGTGCCAAGCACCGCGGCTACATCAAGTCTGTCGGGAAGATGCTCTACGACCTTCAATTGATCGACCGCAATCCGTTCGAGATCTGCGGCGTGTCCAACAAGCTGAAGGACAAGTGGAAAAAAAGCGAAGAGAAGCGCAAACGCGTCTGCTGGGATGATCGCATCTACACCTTCCTGGGTTCGCCCGCCTTCCAGGGGCCTTTCGAAGATCAGGGCGAACCTCTCTACTGGATACCGCTCATCGCACGCCTCATGGGCCTGCGCGAGGAAGAGGCCTGCCAGCTCGGCCCCAAGGATTTCGGCACCGACAAGGGCATCGCCTATGTCGACGTGAAATGCCGCGATGCGAACAACGTCAAGACCATCGACTCCCAGCGCCGTATCCCGGTCCATCCGACGCTGATCGAGCTTGGCCTCCTGAAGCTGGTGGAACGCCGTCGAGGGGAGGACGCGCATCGCTTGTTCGTGAACCTGACGCGCGGAGAAACGAAGAAGACCTATTCGGAGAACTTCTCGAAGAAGTTCACCTATTACCGGAAAACGAACGGCTGCTACTGGGAAGGCCTGGACCTGCATGCCATGCGCACCTCGTTCAATTCTGACCTCATGAACCAGGACAAGTCCGACGCGATCCGCTGCGTCCTGATGGGGCACGACCCCGTCGACGAAGGCGCAAGATCCTATGTCCAAGGCCTCTCGCTCGAGGCGCTCTACGAGCGCATCTGCGACGTCGAGCTCGACGTCTCCATGATCGCGCGGCCCTTCGACGACACGGCGGGCTTCCGCCACGAGGACAAGGTCGTCGATTTCCGGAGCGCAGCGCGCTGATGTGATGTCCGGAAAAGTAGTCGGTACAGAAAAGCGAATTCTCGGATGATTTGCAGGGGAGCGCCTTGGCAGCCCTGAACCGCACCTGGTTTTCCGGAGGCTCCAAATCGAGGAAGGATTGGAGCCATGGGAAAAGACAACAGAGCGAACCGCTATTCACGTGAGACACGCGCGAGAGCCGTGCGGATGGTGCTCGACAATCAGGGCAACTATGAGAGCCAGTCAGCAGCGATCAAGGCGATTGCGCCGAAGATTGGCTGCGGCCGCGACACATTGCGGCGTTGGGTTCAGCAGGAGGAAACCGACACGGGCTGCCGGGATGGCGTGACGTCAGAGGAACGGGCCCGGATCAAGGACCTGGAACGCGAGGTGCGGGAACTTCGGCAAGCGAATGAGATCCTCAAGAAGGCCAGCGCGTATTTTGCCCGGGCGGAGCTCGACCGCCCACTGAAACGATGATCGCGTTCATCGACGATCACCGGACCGAGTATGGGGTCGAGCCGATCTGCCGGGTTCTGCCGATCGCCCCTTCAACCTTCTATGAACATTTGGCTGTTGCCCGCGATCCGGCTCATGCCTCGGATCGCGTCAAGCGGGATACCATGTTGCGGCCCGAAGTTCAGCGGGTTTGGGATCAGAACTTCAAGGTCTACGGGGTGCGCAAGGTGTGGCACCAAATGCGGCGGGAGGGCTTTGATGTGGCCCGCTGCACCGTGGAACGTCTGATGCGGCAGCTTGGTATACAGGGCGTCATTCGCGGCAAGCCGCAGAAGACGACGCGCCCGGACAAGACCCTGCCATGCCCACGCGACAAGGTGAACCGGCAGTTCCGGGCGCCGGCCCCGAATGTGCTCTGGGTCAGTGACTTCACCTATGTCTCAACCTGGCAGGGGTTCGTCTATGTCGCCTTCGTCATCGACACCTTCGCCAACCGGATCGTCGGCTGGCGCGCGTCACGCTCGCCGCAGACACAGTTCGTGCTGGATGCCCTGGAACAGGCGCTTTACGAGCGGCGGCCCGATGGCGATCTCATTCATCACAGCGGTCGAGGCAGTCAATACGTCTCGATCCGCTACACCGAGCGCTTGGCCGAGGCCGGGATCGAACCCTCGGTGGGCAGCGTCGGCGACAGCTATGACAACGCCCTGGCTGAGACAATCATAGGTCTGTTTAAGGCCGAAGTTATCCACCGGCTGGGGCCATGGAAAACCGCAGATGCGGTCGAGTGGGAAACCTTGAAATGGGTCGACTGGTTCAACAATCGACGCCTGCTGCAACCGATCGGAAATATCCCGCCAGCAGAGGCCGAGGAGACGTTCTATGAACAGCGTAACGAGTTCGATAAGGTCGCGTGAAACGGAGTAATCAGCCTCCGGGAAAACCGGGGCGGTTCAGGGTCCAGAAACAGAACACTCCAACCTTCGCCGAGTTTTCTGTGCATATTCTCTATTTTGCCCCGAGGGACACCATAGAAATCAGCTTAAGTGCTTTATTTTTATGGCTCCGGCGGTAGGGGCCCCTCCGCGCAGCCAAGTCCCCTTGATTTCAAAGGAATTTCCGACGCGGCGGTGCACCGGTTCCGGAAAGACTCCAAGATGTACCCGGAGTCGTGGCGTACTTCGGGCACCAGATCAAGCACCAAAATTAACTCTCTGCACATCCCGACTCGAACAGGCGCGAGAAGTGAGCCATGCCGCGGCTCGACAGTCGCCTCGAACTGACGAACGTTCTGAGACGGCCGCAGCATTCGTCGGCGAATGGGAGCTCGAAACGATGTAGCGCTCCTTTCCTGGCGAGGCGATGGCATATGGCCTGCAGATCGGCTTCGCCGGCAATAATCCGTGGAGGGGGTGCCAGAGCAGCATGACTCTGGCCACGCCAATATCCGGTTCATGTTGCAGAGAGTGCCTTTTCAGAGCCGCGCTCGACCCGCACTTGAACGAGGTAGGGAGCAGTGGAAGTCACCACGACCGTGTCCCCTTCGCGGGCCCCTGCAGACAAGAAGAACTGCCGAACCCACCCGCGTCTCCGAAACATCCTCTTCGTCCGGTCAATGTCTGTTTTGACCGGTGAGGGACCACCCCAGTCAACGGTAAGCTCCCGTGGCGCCGCTTCTTGCTTGTTGCGCCCACCGATGCAGTCGCTTGGGAACTTTTCGAGAAACTCGGTGAGGTAGAAGTGGTCATTTCTGAGATTGCCGCCGCTGATGCGAGTTCGGCCGAGCAAGGTCGCATCAGCATCGGCAATATGGCGCATGGCTGCAGACGGAGGTCTTTCTTCGATTTTCTCGTCACCGCTGTCCCGATCGGCCATCCCGGTCATTTGCGCATCAACAATCGACCGGGCGCGGGAGCCGGTGTCCGGCGTTGATCCAGGATCTTCTTTCTTGAGGAAGGACTGCAATTGGCGGGTTACGTCGTCCGAAAACGTGACCCAGGTCACTGCGTCGTTCTTGTGAGCGTAGGGGATCGGTCGGTCCAGCACCCGTACGTCGGCAAGTTTCCAAGGGACCACCCATTTGGAAACCTCGCCGCTGCGGATCATCCGTTCGGGTATTCGATGATGATCATACGATGCGATCATCTCTGACGAGCT
>CAJXKX010000021.1 GCA_913055965.1 uncultured Roseovarius sp. | reverse complement strand
CTACGATCCCGAAACGGTGTTCAACCGGCAGCAACTGGCGCTCTACGACCGGTTCACGCAGTTCACGCTGGTCGCAGCACGGCAGGCGATCGCGCAGGCGGGGCTGCGGTTCGAGGGCGATCTGGCGGCGCGGGCAGGCGTGATCCTTGGCAATTCGGGCGGCGGCATGACCACGCTCGACGACAATTACCGCTCGGTCTACGAGGAGGGCAAGAACCGCGTCCATCCCTTCGTGGTGCCGAAGCTGATGAACAATGCCGCAGCCTCGCACCTGTCGATGGAGTTCAACCTCAAGGGGCCGACCTTCACCGTCTCGACCGCCTGCGCCTCGTCCAACCACGCCATGGCGCAGGCGTTCCAGATGGTGCATGGCGGCATCACGCCCGCCATGATCACCGGCGGATCGGAATCGATGCTGTGCTTCGGCGGCGTCAAGGCGTGGGAGGGGCTGCGGGTGATGAGCCGCGACGCCTGCCGCCCCTTCTCGGCCAATCGCAACGGCATGGTGCAGGGCGAGGGCGCGGCGGTGTTCGTGTTCGAGGAACTGGAGCACGCGCGCCGGCGCGGGGCCGATATCCTGGCCGAGGTGGCGGGATTCGCCATGACCTCGGACGCCGCCGACATCGTGATGCCGTCGAAACAGGGCGCGGCGCGGGCCATGCAGGGCGCGCTGCGCGACGCGCGGGTGAACCGCGAGGAGGTCGGCTATATCAACGCCCACGGCACCGGCACGGCGGCCAATGACAAGACCGAATGCGCGGCGGTGGCGGATGTGTTCGGGGCGCATGCCGACCGGCTGATGATCTCGTCCACCAAGTCGATGCATGCCCATCTGATCGGCGGCACCGGCGCGGTGGAACTGCTGGCCTGCATCATGGCGCTGCGCGACGGGGTGATCGCCCCCACCATCGGCTATGAAGAGCCCGACCCGGAATGCGCGCTCGACGTGGTGCCCAACGAGGCGCGCGAGGCGCGTGTCGAGGTGGCGCTGTCCAACGCCTTCGCCTTCGGCGGGCTGAACGCGGTGCTGGCGCTCAGGCGGTTCGCCTGAGCGCCGCGAGGCGCGCGCCTCAGTTGCTGAGAGTCGAGGCTTCGTCGAAGGCGGCGGTGAAGCCCGAGAGCGAGACCTCGATGCGCACCGTCTGGTCGGGCGCCTGCGCGGGCACGATCTCGATCAGCGCCTGCGCGCCCTGCTTCATCGCCTCGACCTCGTCCGCCGTCAGCCCGATGCGCGAGAAACAGCCGCCCATCGTGCAGAACGAATAGGCATAGCTCTTGGCCTTGCCGCCATCGACCGAGAGGCGCATCTCCTCGGTCAGCAGCGTGCCCAGCGGCACCGCGATGGTGGCGCCCGCCGCGACGGGGCCCGCCCCCTCGAGCCGGTAGAGCGTGAACTCGGCCACCGGGTTGCCCTCGGATTCGGTCAGAAGCTGGTACATCTGGCAGAGGTCTTCGTCGCCCTCGCCGGGAAAGCAGCGCACCGACCAGTCGCCATGCGTGGCCTTGACATAGGCCTGGTTCTGGTCGGCCACCTCACGCCCGGTGTCGAGCCCGGTGCCGGGCGCGGACTGCGCGGTCTCAGCCGCGGCATCGCCATCGGAGGCAGCCTCCTGCGCGCCCGCGGCGGTCGAGAGCGCCAGCATGGCGGCCAGGGACAGGTGGAGCAGGGTCTTGGTCATGTCTTCCCCTTCGTGTCTGCACTGATATCACGCAGCAGGCTCTAGCACGGAGCCGCGCGGGTGTCAGTGTCAAATCGCGTGAACGGGCGCGGCGAGGCCGCCGAAATCCGCCGCCGCCGGGACCGGAGCAAGAAGAAAGGGGCCGCAAGGCCCCTTTCCGCTTTCTCCCCGTCGGACTGGCCGACTTAGTCATTGAAGCGGACGCTAGGGCACAACCGGCAATCCGTCAACAGCGCAGTTGCAGCCTCGCAACAAAAAAGGCCGCACCCGGAGGCGCGGCCAGTCTGACAGGGAGGAAATGCCCGCGGCCGGAGGACATTCGGCACCGGGCACGCATTGAGACTGGCATGGAAGGGTTAATTTTGTATGGTCAGCCCGTGACGCTGTCTGGAACGAGGAGCTTGTGGGCACGTGGGCGGAACGATTTTCACCGGCGGGGGCGGGCCGGAATACGCGGCGGCGCAGGACTTGCTGCTCAGATACGGCAACCGGCACGGGCTCATCGCCGGGGCCACGGGCACCGGCAAGACGGTGACGCTGCAGATCCTCGCCGAGGGGTTTTCGGATGCGGGCGTGCCGGTGATCCTGTCGGACATCAAGGGCGACGTGTCGGGCATGGCGGTGGCGGGCAGCCCGGAGCAGAAGCTGCACGGGGCCTTCACGTCGCGCGCCGAGAGGATCGGCTTCGACGCCTATCGCTACGACGCGTTCCCGGTCATCTTCTGGGACATCTTCGGCGAGCAGGGCCACCCGATGCGCACCACAGTGTCGGAGATGGGGCCGCTGCTGCTGTCGCGGCTGATGGGCCTCACGGACGCGCAGGAGGGGGTGCTCAACATCGCGTTCCGCGTCGCCGACGAAGAGGCGCTGCCGCTGCTCGATCTCAAGGACCTGCAGGCGCTGCTGACCTTCGTGGGCGAGAGCGCGGCCGATCTGTCGCTGCGCTACGGCAACGTCGCCACCGCCTCGGTCGGCGCAATCCAGCGCGCGCTGCTGGTGCTGGAGAACCAGGGCGGCGCGCATTTCTTCGGCGAGCCGGCGCTCGATCTGGCCGACCTGATGCGCGTGACACCCGAGGGGCGCGGCCATGTCAACATCCTCGCCGCCGACAAGCTGGTGCGCGCGCCCCGGCTCTATGCCACCTTCCTTCTGTGGCTCCTGTCGGAGCTTTTCGAGCAACTGCCCGAGGTGGGCAATCCCGACAAGCCGCGGCTCGTGTTCTTCTTCGACGAGGCGCACCTGCTCTTCGACGACGCGCCCAAGGCGCTGGTGGACAAGGTCGAGCAGGTGGCGCGGCTCATCCGCTCCAAGGGCGTGGGGGTGTATTTCATCACCCAGAATCCCGACGACGTGCCCGAGGATATCCTCGGGCAGCTTGGCAACCGCTTCCAGCACGCGCTGCGCGCCTTTACCGCGCGGGATCAGAAGGCGCTCCGGCGCGCCGCCGAGACCTATCGCCCCAACCCCCGCTTCGACACGGTCGAGGCGATCCGCGACGTGGGCACCGGCGAGGCGGTGACCTCGCTTTTGCAGGACAAGGGCGTGCCGGGCATGGTCGAGCGCACGCTGATCCGCCCGCCAGCCACCCTGCTGGGCCCCTGCGACGCGGCCACGCGCCGCGCCGTGATCGCCGCCTCGCCGGTCGCGGGCAAGTACGAGGCGGCGCTCGACCGGCACTCGGCCTTCGAGATGCTCGCGGCGCGCGCCGAGGCCGCGGCGAAAGAGGCAGAAGCGGCGGAGGCGGCGGAGGCGGCTGCGAAAGAAGCCGAGGCGGCAGAGGCCGAGGAGGCGCGCGAGTTTCGCGCCGCGCGGCGCTATTCGGGCGGCGCGCGCGCCGGGCGCACCACGCGCGGACCCGCCACCGAGAGCCTCGGGGGGGCCATCGCCTCGGCCGTGGTGAAGGAGCTGCGCGGCACGACCGGGCGCCGCATCGTCCGCGGCCTGCTGGGCGGGTTGTTCCGCGGGCGCTGAGCCACGCGGGCGCGCGGTGCCGCTCGGAACAATGAGGGAGGCATGGTGCGGGTGGTCGGCACCAGCATGCTGTTTTGAAACGTTTTATTTGTTCTTCCGTGACCTCATCCACCTATATTTGTTGGCCCAATCTGTCCTGAGATGTGTTGCCGTGACCGTCCTTATCCACTATCTTAGGGTGGATATTTAGGTGGACAGAAATGCGCGCACGGAACAGACTTTCAGCGACTTTCGTCAAGAGCGCGCCGGTGGGTAAACACTGCGATGGTGCTGGCCTCTGGCTCATCAAACGAGAGGACGGCGGGGCGCAATGGGTGTTGCGCGTGACGGTTCACGGTCGGCGGCGCGAAATGGGCCTTGGCGGATTTCCGACGCTAGGGCTCGCCGAGGCGCGAAAACTGGCTCAACGCTGGCGCAAGGTGGCAGCCGAAGGCCGCGATCCGGTCAAGGAACGAGAGGCCGAGGCTCGGGCGGCACGGCGAGAGGATATCTCGCTCTCGGTCATCACCGCCGACGCCTTCGAGGCGCGCAAGGCGGAGCTCAAGGGCGATGGAAAGGCCGGCCGTTGGCTTTCGCCGCTTGAGCGCCATGTGTTGCCCAAACTTGGAAAGGTGCCGGTCACGGACCTCGACCAGCGCGATATCCGCGACACACTGGCCCCGATTTGGCACACCAAGGCGGAAACGGCGAGCAAGGCGATGAGTCGGCTTTCTATCGTGATGAAGCATGCGGCGGCGCTGGGCCTCGACGTGGACCTGCAAGCGACCGACAAGGCCAAGGCGTTGCTCGGGAAGTCGCGCCACGTCCGAAAGAACATTCCGGCGATGAATTGGCGCGACGTGCCTGAGTTCTACGCGAGCCTTGAAGAACCCACCCTCACCCACCTTGCCCTCCGCCTCCTGATCTTGACCGGTGTGCGCTCGACCCCGCTGCGAGAAATCCGGCTGGACCAAATCGACGACGATGTATGGACCATACCAGCCGATGTCGTGAAGGGGCGCAAGGGGGCGACCGAGCCGTTCCGCGTGCCGCTTTCGCGTGAAGCCCGGCGCATCATTGACCTTGCCCGCCCGCACACCCGCAATGGCTTCCTGTTTCCGAACACCCGGCGGGGCGTGATCAGCGACATGACGCTTTCGCGGCACATGGAACGGCGCGGGCTGGAAGCGCGCCCGCATGGCTTTCGCACGAGCCTGCGCACATGGCTGGCCGAGGCAACCGACGCCCCGCACGAAGTCGCCGAAACGATGATCGGGCACGTGGTGGACGGCAGTGTCGTGCGCGCATATCGAAGGACGGACTATCTGGAACCGCGGCAGGCGCTAGTAGAATGCTGGGCCGCCTATGTGACCGGCGGCGCTGGACAAGTCGTTCAGTTGACATCAACGTCGAAGTAACAACATCCAGTCTTTACCCTCAGGTGTGCGCCTATATGTTGACGCAGAGCGGCCCGTTCCTTAATATCCAAACTACATAAGCGCGCATGATGTGCGCTCGTTGCCCCATCCGGGGCGTTCCCTTTGGGGGCGAGCTACATCTGTGCGCTTTTCGCGTCCAAGCATGTTTGTCGTCCCCGTTAAACGTAGGACCAAGACATGCAGAAGTATCTCACGCTCCAAGAAGTCCGCAGCCGCCTCGGCAATCGCTCCCGCTCGTCCATCTACGGCGACATCGCGGCTGGCCGCCTGCCCAAGCCTCTGAAACTCGGCAGCCGCGTTTACTGGCCCGAGGATGAACTCGAAGAGCATTTCCGGAAGCTCGCCGAGGCGCAGCAGGCGGGAAAGAGCGCCGACGTGACGTCCGGGACGCACTGATATGACCAATGCCGAAGATCTGATAGGATTCCTCGGGGGGCGCTGGTATGGTTCTTATGGAACCGCTCCGTGCCCAGTCTGTCAGCCTCAGCAGCGTCAGGAACAGAACGCTTTGACTGTTACGGACAGTTGCGGCGGGCGACTCTTGCTGCACTGTAAGCGGGCTGCGTGCGCCTTCGAGGATATTCTTAGGGCGGCTGGCATCGCGCCGGGCAGCTATACTGCGCCCAATCCGGAGGTCCAGGCCGAGTGCGAACGCGCATGGCGCGACAAGGCCGAGAAACGCTCGCAGCAGGCGGCGCGGTGCTGGCAGGAAGCTCGCTCCATCCAAGGCACGCTGGCAGAGCGGTATCTGCTCGGGCGGGGCATCACGTGCGATCTGCCCAGCACACTGCGCTTTCACCCGTCCTGCTGGCACGCATCCGCCAAGCGGCTTCCGGCCCTTGTGGCGCTGATCGAGGGCGGTGACGCCTTCGCGGTGCATCGCACCTATCTGCGCCCGGATGGCACCGGCAAGGCTGCGGTTGATCCTGCCAAGGCGATGCTGGGGGCCGTTGCCGGGGGCGCTGTAAGGCTCACAGAGGCGCAGGGGCCGCTTGTAGTGGCCGAGGGCATAGAGACCGCCCTGAGCCTCGCAAGCGGGCTGCTGGGCCGTCCTGCGACGATCTGGGCGGCGCTATCGACAAGCGGGCTGCGCGGGCTGCGCCTGCCACCATCGCCGGGGCGGCTGACCATCGCGACCGACAGCGATGACGGCGGCGCAGGCCATGCCGCCGGGCGCGACCTTGCCGAGCGGGCGCACGCGCTGGGCTGGGCGGTTTCGCTCTTGCCCGCCCCGGATGGCCGCGACTGGAACGACATTCTGACCATGAAAGGGGAAACCGCATGAACGCCCCCGAGCCTATCCCCTTCACGCCCGAAGGCCCGACGCCCCTGATCCGCGACATGCCCGAGGCTGGCCCTTATCCGGTGGCGGCGCTGGGGCCGCTGCGCGAACCGGCAGAGGCCATTGCCGCCGCGACCGAAGCCCCCCTTGCGATGTGCGCCGCATCCGTCCTGGCATCGGCGGCATTGGCCGCGCAGGGGCATCGGGACGCGGAGACATTGAACGGCACCGCGCCCGCAAGCCTGTTTCTGCTGACAGTGGCCGAAAGCGGCGAACGCAAATCGACCGCTGACCGCCTCGCCATGCGCGGCGTGCGCGACTTCGAGGCCGATCTGCGCACCGATCACGATATAGCGCGCGACCTTTGGCGGGACGCGCATGAGGTATGGAAGGCCAGCCGCGCGAAGATCGTGGGGGACAAGAAAGCCGACGCGGCCGCGAAGCGGGCCGATCTGCAAGCCCTCGGGCCGGAACCGCCCGCGCCGATCAAGCCGCATATCGTGGCAAGCGCACCGACGATTGAGGGAATCGTGAAGCACCTGCCCGAATTGCGCGCCAGCCTCGGAATCATGACCGAGGAAGGCGGCGCGCTTATCGGCGGGCATTCCATGAAGGCGGAAAACCGCCTCGCCACCTGCGCCAGCTTTAGCGCCATGTGGGATGGCCAGCCGCTCGACAGGTGGCGCGCAGGCGATGGCGTTGAAGCCTATACCGGGCGGCGCTTTTCGGCGCATATCCTTGTGCAGCCGGTGGCGGCTGAGGCGCTGCTATCGGATCCGATGGCGAACGGGCAAGGGCTTCTCGCCCGCTTCCTGACATGCCGCCCCGCCTCGCGCATCGGAACGCGGCTGCGCATGGAAAGGGACGCGCAGGCCGAGGCCGGGATTGCCGCCTTCGCGGCGCGCATCCGGTCGCTTCTATCCCGCGACCTTCCCCTTGCGGATGGCAAGCGGAACGAACTCGCGCCGCCGGTCCTGCCCATGAGCCGAGAGGCGCGGGACGTGCTGACTGCCTTCGCCCGCGAGGTTGAAAAGGCGCAGGCACCGGGCGGACCTTTCGAGGATGCGCGCGCCTTCGCCTCGAAAACGGCAGAGCACGCGGCACGCCTCGCGGCGGTGCTGACCATCTACGCGGACCCGGACGCCCCCGAGGTGGCAGGCGAGACAATGGCCGGGGCAACCGAGATCGCGACCTTCTACGCGAACGAGGCCGCGCGCCTCGCGGATGCTGCAATCGTGCCGCCCGAGGTGGCCGACGCGGAGCGGATGCGCCTTTGGCTTCTGCGCTCATGGAGCGAGCCATTTATCTCCGCCCGTGCGGCGGCGCAGCTTGGCCCGTTCAAGTTGACGGATCGCGCCCGCAAGGCGCTGCGCAAGCTGGAATCGCACGGTTGGCTGATCGAGGCGAACGGCGCAGAGGTGGAAGGCAAGCCGCGCCGCGAGGCATGGCGGATCGTGCGCGAGGTGCAGTCATGAGCGGCTTTGCCTTCGACGCCAAGGCGGCGCTGCATCAAGCGCGGAAATGCCAGGGGCTTCCTACACGTCCTACACTTCCTACAGATCACCCCGCTGGGGCCAGAAAAGTAGGAACTGTAGGAAAAGAAGGAACGATGCGCGCTTCTGATCCTGAAATGACGCCCGACGAACTCGCCCGTGACATTTTCGAGGAACGGGCCGCGATCCGGCAATTCGATGGCGGGCAGGATCGCGAGACAGCCGAGCGGGCCGCATGGAGCGAGGCCTCGCGTTCGGCGGGGATGACCGCCCCGGATGACCGAGGGTGCGAAGCCGACGATCATAAAGTGATCTGGCTCAATGAGTGGAAAGCCGCTGCCGATGACGTCACCAATCCAGATGCTTGGCGTTAGTGAAGCAGAGTGGAACGCCGATTCTGTGGGCCCAAGCGGCCTTTGGAGCGTTAATGCCGAAGATTGGGGTAACTTGGTGGCCTTGCGTCTTGGGGTCTTACAAAAAGGTTCACAAATGCTAACCCGCGAAACCGATGAACTGAGAATGCCGAAGGATTGGCAGCAGTATGTCGCCGACTTCAAGGCGCACTTCCCGGGGTTGACTGTGCCTCGCCTGTGCCCGCGCACCTCTCACCTGACACCCAATCGACGCCGCCTCTGCTATGCCTGCGCAGATAGCTGGTGCGTGGAACTCGGAGCCCTCGGCCTCGACGATACAGGAACACCTCTTGCGAAAACCCTACGCCCGAAGTGTGGAGCCAGAACCAGAGCGAAGACGCGGTGTCAGGCACGTGTTGTGCCCGGGAAACGGCGCTGCCGGGTGCACGGCGGCCTGAGCACTGGACCCAAGACCGAAGAGGGCCGTGAGCGGATCAGAGAGGCGCAGCGGCGGAGGTGGGACAAGTAAGCGCAGGTTGCATTCTAAAACATTCTCAACGAAACGACCCCATCCCCTGGGACACTATCCCGGAAAAACGGAACCACTTCATCAGGCGACCTAGATGCCAGACGGCAGGCCATACTTACTCCTAGTCTTGCACTTTATAGGCTCTACGGACATCCTGAACGGGAAAAGTCAGGGATGGTGACGATCACAAACGATGCCGAAAAACTCGACAGTCTGACCCGGTCGCTCACCAGGCGACTCCAGGGCGCTTGCAGGCAGTCCGACTGCGAAAAGGTGGCTCTACGCCATGGCGACTTCGTTTCGGTCCATCGTTCTCTTCATCATCGGGGCAAAAAAACGGGCTCAGTCGCGTCACCAGCCTCTTCGCAGGGCTGATCAAAGAGCGGATAAACGACATGTCTTTCTTCGAAAAACCCGTTCTCAACACCCCCTATGCCATGCCAACCCGCCATTGGGAGCTGGATGAAGATGGGCGACCGACGGACAGGATCATCGAGTCACGCCGACGCTCGGACCTCATCTCGGCGATGCCACAATCTAAGAGCCGCAAGGGCAACCAGCAGGATGAGTTGGACCTGAGCACCGAGGGACTGGGTGGCTTAGGCATCGACTTCAACGTCACCGAGTTCGTCAACGAGATCCGGCGCGAGGTGGATGTCTGGCGCATGCTGCCGAACCCGGCGCAATGGCAGGTGTCACCCACAACACAGCGGCTCTTGCAGCACTGGCGCGCCTTGCAAACCGACGAGAGCCAGACCATCCGTCCCTTCTTCTGCCAACTCGAGGCGGTCGAGGTGGCGATCTGGCTGGCTGAGGTCGCGCCGAAGCTGGGCGCACGAGGCAAGCGGTTCAAGGCACGTCTTGAGGCGGCGAACGATGCTGCCAACCCGGACCTGTTTCGCATTGCCTTGAAGCTGGCCACCGGCGCTGGCAAGACGACCGTCATGGCGATGCTGATCGCGTGGCAGACGCTCAACGCCGTGCGCAGCCCGAACTCGAAGACCTTCAGCCGAGGCTTCCTGATCGTCACGCCCGGCATCACGATCCGCGACCGGCTGCGCGTGCTGCTGCCGAACGACGCAGACAATTACTACCGCCGGATCAGCCTGGTCCCCGGCGATCTGATGCAGGACATGCAGCGCGCCCAGATCGTGCTGACGAATTACCACGCCTTCAAGCTGCGCGAGAGGGTTCAGGTCACCAAGGGCACGCGCGCCGCGCTCGAAGGCCATGGCGACGACCTCGTGACGCTCGAGACCGAAGGCCAGATGATCCAGCGGGTGATGCCCGAATTGATGGGGCTGGGCCGGATCATGGTCATCAATGACGAGGCCCACCATTGCTATCGAGAAAAACCGGCCGCCGAGGTCGAGAAGCTGACAGGCGACGACCGCAAGGAGGCCGAGGAAAATCGCGAGGCGGCCCGGCTCTGGATTTCCGGGATCGAAGCAGCCAAGCGCAAACTCGGGCTGCAAGCCGTCTATGATCTCTCGGCCACACCGTTCTTCCTGTCTGGCTCGGGCTGGCCCGAGGGCGTGCTTTTTCCATGGGTGGTCTCCGATTTCTCGCTGATGGACGCAATCGAATGCGGCATCGTCAAGCTGCCCCGCGTGCCGGTGGCCGACAACGTGCCAGGCCAGCCCGAACCGCTTTATCGCAATCTGTGGAAGGCGATAGGGAAGAAAATGCCCAAGAAGTCAAAGGGCACACCACCAGACCCGCAAAAGCTTCCCATCGAGCTTAAAGCCGCCATCGACGCGCTCTACGGCCACTACGAGAAGACCTTCAAGCTGTGGCAGAACGAGCAGGTGGGCATTCCGCCGGTCTTCATCGTGGTCTGCAACAACACCGCGAACTCCCAGCTGCTGCGCGACTACATGGCGGGCTACGAGCGCAAGGATGCCGAGGGCAATCTCGAGACCGTCCCCGGCAAGTGCCCGCTCTTCTCCAACTTCTCGACCGATCTCGAACGGCTGCCGCGCCCGCGCACCGTGCTCATCGACAGCGCCACGCTCGAGGCGGGCGGCGATATCGACAAATCCTTCCGCGATGCCAATGCCGAGGAAATCGAGGCGTTCCGCCGCGAGCAGGCTGAGCGTAACATGTCCAGCGACCTGACCGATGCCGACATCCTGCGCGAGGTGATGAACACCGTGGGCAAGAAGGGTCGCCTCGGCGAACAGGTGCGCTGCGTCGTCTCGGTCTCGATGCTGACCGAAGGCTGGGACGCCAACAACGTCACCCATATCCTCGGCCTGCGCGCCTTCGGCACCAAGCTCATCTGCGAGCAGGTGATCGGCCGCGCCCTGCGCCGCCTGTCCTATGACACCGATGAAGACGGCCTGTTCCGCACCGAATATGCCGACATCCTCGGCATCGACGGCCTCAACTTCTCCGACGGGCCGCGCGTCGCCCCGCCGCAGCCGCCGCGCGACGTGGTCAATGTCCGTGCTGTCAGCCCTGAACGAGACGCGCTGGAAATCACCTTCCCCCGCGTGCAGGGCTATACCGCCGATCTGCCACCCGACCGCCTCACCGCCGATTTCTCGGGGCTGGAGCCCTATGTGCTGACCCCCGAAAAGGTCTCCGCCACGGTCGTCACCATGCAGGGCATCGTCGGTGCCGCCGAAAAGCTCACGCTCGACTACCTCAAGGCGCAGCGCCTCTCCACAATCGCCACCCATATCGCCAAGCACATGATCTTCGAAAAGCTGCGCGACGCCAACGAGGCACCGCGCATGCACCTTTTCCCGGCGGCCAAGCGCATCGTCAACCAATGGCTGACCGAAGGCCACTTGGTCTGCAAGGGCGACACCGTCCCCGCCCAGCTGCTCTACCGCGAACTGGCCGACGAGGTCTGCGACATCATCTTCGGCGCGCTCATCG
>CAJXKX010000020.1 GCA_913055965.1 uncultured Roseovarius sp. | reverse complement strand
CCCGCCTCGTCGCCCGTGCCGAAGAAGATATCCGCGCGCTGGGGCCCCTTGATGGCCGAGCCGGTATCCTGCGCGATCATCAGGCGATGGATCGGGCCATGCCCCTCCTTCTCGATCCAGACCGGCGCGCCGAGCGGCACATGGGCGGGATCGACGGCGATGGTGCGCCCGGGCGTGACCGACCGGTTCATCGCGCCAAGCGGGCCACGCTCGGGCGGCACCTCGTCGATGCGGCGAAAGAACACGTAGGACGGGTTGTGAAACAGCAAGTCCCGGCCGTCGGCCGGGTTGCGCCGCACCCAGTTCTTGATCACCTGCGCCGAGACCTGATGCGCATCGTAGACGCCGCGGCGTACCAGTTCGACCCCGATGGACCGGTAGGGATGGCCGTTGGAGCCTGCATATCCGACCCGGATCACCTGCCCGTCCGGCAGCCTGATCCGGCCGGAGCCCTGAATCTGGAGAAAGAACAGCTCGACCGGGTCATCCACCCAGGCGATCTCGAGCCCGCGCCCCCGCATCGCGTCGCCGGTCACGATCTCGCGGCGCGTGAGCCAGACATCGGCGGCGCGGGCCTCGGGCGGCATGCCGTAGACCGGATAGCGATAGCGCGCATCGGGGCGCAGCGCGCCGGAAAGCTCGGGCTCGAAATACCCGGTAAAGAGCGCACGCGAGCCATCGCTGACCAGGACCGGGCGAAAGAACAGTTCGAAGAAGGTGCGCGGCTCGGGCCCCGTCTGCGCCAGGGCGCAGAGCGATTGCCAATCCGCGCCGCGCATGTCGGGGCAGGTTTCGACGAAGACCGCGAGCGCCGCCGCGTGGTCGTCATGCGCCCAGCGCGGCAGGTCGGAGAAATCGGTGACGTCGTGACGGATGTCCCGGTCGAAGTCGGACGCCGCAAGCGGGCCTGCCGGCAGGAGCGCCAGCGAGAGCAGGACCGCGCGCAGCGCGCCAGTCATTCGCCCGTTGCGACGAGCCGCCAGTTCGGATCGCCCGAGCCCATGACGCGCTCATAGGTCCAGCTGTCCTTCTGCCGCTTGCTGCGGCCCGGCTCGCCTTCGACGATCTCGCCATTGGCGTCGCGCACAACGGTGATGAGTTCGCCCACGTAATGCACGTCGATCTCGGCGCTGCGGGTCTCCGGGTCGAAGCGGGCATCGGCGATCGAGACATGCCGGACACCCACGAACTCGGCCTCGACGGTCAGGCCCTGCTGCTGGCGGGCGTCCACGACCTCTGCGAACGCCTCGTAGACATCGGGCGACAGGAACGGCGTGACCTCGTCGAGCGTGCCGCGCTCGAAGGCCATGAGGATCATCTCGTAGGCGCCGCGTGCCCCCTGGATGAAATCCATGACCCCGAAATCCGGCTCGACCCGCTTCATCTCGGCGAGCGCCGCCGCCGCGTCGGAATCCTCGGGAACGTTGTCGATGATGTCGTGATCGGGTCCGCCCTCGATCACCTCGAAGCCATGCCGCTCTGCCTGCCGTTCAACGGGTTTCGTGCGGGGCGGGCCTTCGAACCCGTCCCGTGTGCCGAGAACGCTCTTGAGCCGAAGAATGAGAAAAATGGCGATGCCGGCGAGCACCAGCAATTGCAGGATCGGCGAATTCATGAGCACCTCTTGTCGTGCGGGGCATGGCAGGCTGTCTCTTGCGTCCTTATGTAGGTGACGCAAGGGGCCAAGTCCACCACAAGGCTCCGGAAAGGAAAGGGTGCGCCAATGTGGCTTCTGATCGCGTTCATCGCCGTCCCGCTGATCGAAATCGCGCTGTTCATCGAGGTCGGAGGCGCGATCGGGCTGTGGCCGACACTGGCGGTCGTGGTGCTGACAGCCGTGGTCGGCACGGCACTCCTGCGCTGGCAGGGGCTGGCAGAGATGGGGCGGTTGCGCTCGGCGCTCGACGGACATGGAGACCCCTCCGCGCCGCTGGTGCATGGCGCGATGATCCTGTTCGCCGGGGCGCTGCTCCTGACGCCTGGCTTCTTTACCGATGCCGTCGGCTTTGCCCTGCTGATGCCGCCGGTACGCCGGTTCGTCTTTGCCAGGATCCGCGAACGGATCGTGCTGCGCGCCGCGCATGGCGGCGACGGCACCCCGCCCCGCCCCGACATCATCGAGGGCGATTACGAAACGCTCGACGAGGGGCGGCGCGGCGGCTCGGGCTGGACAAGGCATTGAGGCGCATCGCCCCGCCTGCTAAGAGCGGACCAACGGATTTTTCACCAGGAGACACCGATGGCCGATCAGGATAACGGCGCGGCGCCGCAAAACGGCGAAGGCGCGACCGCACCGCAGATGCGGATGCACATTCTCACCCAGTTCGTGCGCGACCTCTCGTTCGAGAACGTGCTCGCACAGCGCGGCACCGGCGGAGAGGTCCAGCCCGACGTGCAGGTGCAGGTGAACCTCGATGCCAAGAAGCGCTCTGTCGAGCACCAGTACGAGGTGGGCTGCAAGCTCAACATCACCTCGCGCAACAAGGACAACAGTGAAGTGCTGTTCGTGATGGAGATGGAGTATGTCGGCGTGTTCCACATCGAGGGCGTGCCGGACGATCAGTTGCACCCCTACCTGCTGATCGAGTGCCCGCGCCAGATGTTCCCGTTCATGCGGCGCATCGTCAGCGACGTCACCCGCGATGGCGGCTTCCCCCCTCTCAACCTCGAAAACATCGATTTCGTGCAGTTGTACCGGCAGGAGATCGCGCGCCGCCAGCAGGCCGCGCAGACCCAGCCCGCCGACGCCTGAATCACAAAGGCCGGGTCCCGCACCGCCGGGGCCCGGCGCTCAGCCTTCGAGCTTGGCGCGCAATTCGCGCAGCACCGGCAGGCTCGCGCGCACGCGATCTTCCCCGAGATCGGCGATCAGGTCCGACACCATGGGGGTGATGGCCGATATCGCGGCATCCCGCGCCATCCGACCCGACCGGCTGATCGAGACCATCTTGCGGCGCGCATCCTCCCAATCCGGGCGAATATGGATGTAGCCCGCCCATTCCAGCTTGGACAGCGTGTTGGTCATCGCCCCGCGGGTGACGTGAAAGCTCTTGGCGAGTTGTGCCGGGCTGCGTTCCTCGCCGGTGCGGGCAAGGTGGTTGAGCACCGCGAAATGCGAGATTTCCATCCCCTTGGGCAGGACACGACTGAGCCGCGAACGAATCAATTGATCGTTCGTGAGGATCTCGCTGAACAGCGCGACCGCGAGGGAATTGCTCTGCGTCTCTTCCATTCAGGGGCCATCGAAATCCCGGTCGTGGCGCAGCGACGGGACGCGCCTGCGTGCTTGTGCCACCTCGGAAAGGTCGAGATCAACCGTGATGATCCCCGGCGCGGGGCCGCCATCCGCGATCACCTCGCCCCACGGACCGATCACGAGGCTGTGCCCGTGGGTGCGCCGCGCCTGCCCGCGGCGCGCGCGATGCGTGCCGGTCTGCGCGGGCGCGAGCACGAAACAGCCGGTCTCGATCGCGCGGGCGCGCAGCAGGCTTTCCCAGTGGGCGGCCCCCGTGACATGCGAGAACGCCGCCGGGACGGTCAGCATCCCGGCCCCCGCCTGCGCCAGCCGCCGGTAGAGATGCGGAAAGCGCACATCGTAACAGACGGTCATTCCCAGCCTGCCCCATGGCGTATCGGCCAGGACCGCGCGCGTGCCGGGGCGAAATCCCTCGGATTCGCGATAGGTCTCCTCGGGGCTGACCTCGACATCGAACATGTGGATCTTGTCATAGCGCGCGCGGATCGTCCCGTCGGACCCGATCAGAACCGAGCGGTTGGCAAAACGCCCGTCGGCATCGTCGGTCTTGAGCGCCAGAGAGCCGATCAGCACCCAGACACCAAGACGCTCCGCCTCTTCGCGCAAGGCCGCGAGGGTGGGGTCGTCAGCCTCGTGATGCAGCACCGCGCGCTGATGGCTGCGGCTGGTCGAGACGCAATTCGTCACCTCGGGCGTCAGAATGAACTCGGCCCCGTCCGCCGCCGCCTCCGCCATCTGCGCGCGCACGAGCGCGAGATTCTCGGCGGGATCATCGCTCGACGTGATCTGCAGCAGCGCGACACGCATGGCTCAGCCCTTGAGAAGCGGGTCGAGCTTGCCCGCACGGTCGAGTGCATAAAGCTCGTCGCACCCGCCGACATGCGTGCCGCCGATGAAGATCTGCGGCACCGTGTGGCGGCCGCCCGCGCGATCCATCATCTCCGCCTTGCGCCGCGGTTGTGCCAGGACGTTGATCTCGGAGAACGCGGCACCCTTCTGTTTCAGAAGGCGCTTGGCGGCGTGGCAGAAGCCGCAGAGCGGCGAGGAATAGATTTCGATACTGGGCATGGCTCGTCCTGTGCTGTTTGGACGAACTTAGGCATCCCGGACCGCGCGCGCCAGTGCGAGTATGCACACATCCGCTGCGCCGGCCGCAAGGCAGGCCTGCGCAGCGGCCGAAAAGGTCGCCCCCGAGGTCATCACGTCATCCACCAGCACGATGCGCGCGCCGCGCAGCCGGGGCGCATGGCGCGGGCTCACGCGAATCGCGCCGTCCAGCGTCGCGTGGCGGGTGGCGCGATCAAGGCCCTTGAGGCTCCGGGTCCGGCGGTGGCGGACCAGCAGGTCGGCGATATGGGACAGCCCCGCCTCGCGCGCCAGCGCGCGCGAGAGCAGGGCCGACTGATTGAAGCGCCGCGACAGCAGGCGCATCCAGTGCAGCGGAATCGGCGCGATCAACGCATCGCCCGAGAGCAACGGCCGTGCGCTCTGCGCCAGCCACTTGCCCGCCGGACGCACCACGTCGTGACGGTCGCCATGCTTGAGCGCCAGCACCAGACGCCGCCCGTTCCCGTCATAGCGCATCACCGCGCGGCCCTGCGTCCAGGGCCGCGCGACGACAAGGCAATCGTCGCAATGCACCGCTTCGGGGCCCGCCTCGCCGGGCAGCGGAGCGCCGCACAGGTCGCAGACAAGCCCGGTGATGAACGGCGTGTCGCGCCAGCACGGCCCGCACAGCCCGAACGCATCCTCGACCGCGACGCCGCAGAGCGTGCAACGCGGCGGATAGACGAGGCGAACCGCCATTTGTAAAGCCGGGTGCGCCATTCTATCTACCCTCCCATGACCCAGGCCCGGCTGACCGACCGACCCGCCCTTCTCCGCCAGCGCACCCGCGCGCTGCGCGGCCCCGCGCCCGCGACCTTTCTCCATGCGCTCGCCGCCGAGGAAATCGAGGATCGGCTGCGGATGGTTAACAGGTCGTTTACGGCACCGGCCGTGATCGCCGGATTTTGCGATTTCTGGCAGGGGCGGCATCCCTCGGCGACGGTGGTCGGCGATGACGAGACGCTGGCGCTGCGCCCCGGCGCGCATGACCTCGTCATCCACGCGCTCTGCCTGCATTGGGCCGACGACCCGGTAGGACAACTGGTGCAGGCGCGGCGCGCCCTGCGCCCGGACGGCCTGATGCTGGCGGTGCTGTTCGGCGGCGGCAGTCTTCAGGAGTTACGCGCCGCGCTGGCGCAGGCCGAAGCCGATGTGACCGGCGGTCTCTCGCCGCGGGTCCTGCCGATGGGCGATATCCGCGATCTGGGGGCGCTGCTGCAGAGGGCGGGCCTTGCCCTGCCGGTAGCGGACCGTCTGGCGCTGGACCTGCGCTACGAGGACATGTTCGCGCTCATGCGCGATCTGCGCGGCATGGGCGAAACCAACGCGATGCAGGCGCGCCCGCGCGGTGCGCTGCGGCGTTCGGTGCTGGCGCGGGCCTGCGACATCTACGCGCGGGGCTTTGCCCATCCCGACGGAGGAATCCGCGCCACCGCCGAGATGATCTTCCTTACCGGCTGGGCCCCGGACGAAAATCAGCCACAGCCGCTGCGCCCCGGCTCGGCCACCGCGCGGCTCGCCGACGCGCTCGGAACACGGGAAAACCCGCTCGAAGATTGACCTCGCTTGCGTAACCGTTATGTCAGCGGTGATCCGCCACAAGGGACAAAGTGCCATGCTCGATGCCAGCCGCGATGCGACACGACCAAGCCACGCACCCGCCGACCACCCCAAGGTGCCCCGCGCCAAGACCGGTATCCTGCTGGCGAATCTCGGAACGCCGGATCACTACAGCTACTGGCCGATGCGGCGCTACCTCAACGAGTTCCTCTCGGATCGCCGGGTCATCGACTATGCGCCGTGGAAATGGCAGCCTCTGTTGCAACTTGTCATCCTGAGCAAGCGCCCCTTTACCTCGGGTGCCGCCTACAAGTCGATCTGGAACGAGGACAAGGGCGAAAGCCCGCTGATGACCATCACCCGCGACCAGACCGCGAAACTCGCGCAGGCGATGACGGCGCGCTACGGCGATCAGGTGATGGTCGATTTCTGCATGCGCTACGGCAACCCCTCGACCCGGTCGAAGGTGCGCGCGCTGACCGAGGCGGGCTGCACGCGCATCCTGTTCTTTCCGCTCTATCCGCATTACGCCGGGGCCACGTCGGCCACGGCGAACGACCAGTTCTTTCGTGCGCTGATGGCCGAGACGTGGCAGCCGGTGGCGCGCGTGGTCGAGCCCTATTTCGAGCATCCGCTCTATATCGAGGCGCTCGCCCAATCGGTCGAGCGCGCCTATGCGGATGCCGCGTCGCGGCCCGAGATGCTCGTGGTCTCGTATCACGGAATGCCCAAGCGCTACCTGATGCAGGGCGATCCGTATCACTGCCAGTGCCAGAAGACGACGCGCCTGCTGCGCGAGCGGCTGGGATGGGAAGAGACCGAGATCACCACCACGTTCCAGTCGGTGTTCGGCCCGGAGGAATGGCTCAAGCCCTATACCGTGGACGAGGTCGCGCGGCTCGCCCGTGAAGAGGGCAAGAAGCATATCGCGGTGATGGCCCCCGCCTTTTCCGCCGATTGCATCGAGACGCTCGAAGAGATCAACGAGGAAATCCGCGAAAGCTTCGAGGAAGCGGGCGGCGAGGATTTCACCTATATCCCCTGCCTCAACGACGATGACGCCCATATCAAGGCGCTGTCGGCGATCGTCGAAGCCAATCTCGGTGGCTGGCTCGACTGATCGGCGCGGGACAGCCGGGGGAATGAAAAAAGGCAGCGCCGCGGCGCTGCCTTTTCCATGATCCCGAAGCGGGCAACCGGATCAGTCGGCCACGACAACCGCGGCGACGATCGCCAGAAGCAGCAGCGGCACCCAGACGGCTGCCGCCGACGAGCTTGCGGTGGTTTCCTCGACGATGACCGGCGCCTCGACGACCGGCTCTTCCAGGTTGCCGGCGAAACCGGCTGTTGCAGCGGCGGAAAACGCGGCGGCGAGAACGAGCTTCTTCATCATATTCCTCCAGATGCGGGCAAGGCCGGGACAGGATTCACCGGGCACCCAAGACATACCTCGTAAGGTTTTCTAATCAGCAAATCGTGAAGAATGCAAACTCAACTTTCCACAAGTCCTGACTTTGCCACCGCATTTTCGTCAAATAAGCAACACTTGGGTGCCCACGCGCGACAGCGCGAACAGTTCCTGGATATGCTCGTTATAGAGCCCGATGCAGCCGTTCGACGAGCGCCGCCCGATCTTGCGCGTGTCATGCGTGCCGTGGACACGGTAATAGGTCCAGCTCAGGTAGAGCGCATGGGTGCCGAGCGGATTGTCGGGGCCCGGCGGCACGTAGGCGGGCCATTCGGGATTGCGCTTGAGCATCGACGGCGTCGGGCGCCAGCTTGGTCCCTCGACCTTGCGCACGACACGGGTCCGGCCGCGTCGCGTCAGGTCTTCGCTCAGCGGCACCGAGGACGGGTAGAGCTTGTAGGTCCGGCCATCCTCGCCCCAGAAATGCACCGCGCGCGAGTCGATATCGCACAGGATCGCGCCGTTCCTGAGCGAAGAGAAATAGGGCTGCCAGTCGAGCATCCGGAAGGCCGAGATATTGCGCCTCACCGTCTTGGTCACTTCGCGCTCGATTTCGACCGTTCCGGCGCCATCGACGCCACGGGCCAGCGCCGGCGCGCCGATGACCGCCGCGGTCCCCGCAAGAAATGCCCGGCGCTTCATGGTCTTGGGATCGTTGGACGACATCGTTTCACTCCACCTGCGGTCACACCTTCGGGAAATATATGGCTTTCGGGCCTCAGTCGCAAATCAAACGGGCGCGGTTGCGCGGCCTTCCGCGCTTGGCGGTTTGAAAAAGCGGGATGGGCGGGCTAAAGCATGCAGAGACAACAGGCTTGGATGGCATCGCATAATGACACGTATCTTCGTTCTCCTCATGACCGCCGTGCTTGCGCTTTCGGCCTGTGCCGCGCCGCCGCCACCCGCGCCCAAGCTGGCCGCCGATGGCAAGCCGCTGCCGCGCCCCTACCGGATTTCTCCGGGCGAAACCCGCGAAATCCGCTTCCGGATGCTCGATTCGGTCAATTCGCTGCGCGCTGCCGCCGGGGCACGTCCGCTCATCCTCGACGAACGGCTGACCGCCGCCGCCGCCACCCATTCGCGCGACATGTCGGTGCAGGAACGGCCATGGCATTTCGGCTCTGACGGCTCGTCGCCGCTCGACCGGGTACGGCGCGTGGGTTATCGCGGCGAATTCATCGGCGAGACCATTTCCGAGACCTACGAGACCGAGCTCGAGACGCTCGCCGCCTGGATGGAGAACGATGTGACCCGCCGGGTCATCCTGTCGCGCGATGCGCGCCGGATGGGGTTTGCCTGGCACCAGGACCCGAGCGGCAAGATCTGGTGGACGATGACGCTGGGGGCCTGATCACGCGGCGAGCGTGATCGGCGTGCCGTCGCGGACCATCGCATAGACATCCTCCATCTCGCGATTCTTCACTGCGATGCAGCCTGCCGTCCAGTCGGGCTTGAGGAATCCGAGGGTCGTGGCTTCGCCGTGGATGAAGATGTCGCCGCCCGGCGACAGGCCGTGCGCCTCGGCATAGGCGATGTCGTAGGCGTTCGGATAGGATATGCCGAGCGAGAGGTAAAAGGCGCTGTTGGGGTTGCGCCGGTCGATGATGTAATCGCCCTCGGGTGTCCGGCCATCGCCCTCGAACTGCTTGTGACCGTCGGGGGCAAAGCCCAGGTCGACCTTGTAGCGTTTCAGCGTACGGCGATGATGCAAAAGGAACATTTCGCGGGTGCCCTTGTCGACGACGACGCGGGTGACCTCGGGCCCGTTATAGGTGCGGAATTTCGATTGCTGCGCGCAGCCTGCAAGCGCGGCGGCCCCGGCGAGCAGGGTGAACCGCCTCGTGATCTTCATGGAATCGTCCATGCTGCCAACCTCTGGATTTTTTCCGCAAGATACCGGATTCGGCGAAAATTGCCTAGCTGTATCGTGTCGGTATCGCGTCGGTATTCCGTCAGTGCAGGTGAAAGCCCGCGACAAGTTCGACATGCGCCGACCAGCGGAACTGATCGACCACGCGCACCGGCCCCATGCGATAGCCGGATGCCAACAGATGCGCGGCATCGCGCGCGAACGTCGCCGGGTTGCACGAGACATGCGCGATCCGGGGCACGCCCGCGCGCGCGAGTTCGGCTATCTGCGCCTCGGCCCCGGCGCGGGGCGGGTCGATCACGGCCGCGTCGAAGCCTGCCAGCGCGGCCGCGTCGAGCGGCTGGCGAAAGAGGTCGCGCACCGCGTGGGTCACGGGCCTGAGGCCCTGCGCGTGCCGGGCGGCGTGATCGAGCGCGGCAACCATATCCGCCGCGCCCTCGACCGCGTGCACCGCCGCGTGCCGCGCCAGCGGAAAGGTAAAGGTGCCGCAGCCCGCAAAGAGATCGGCCACGCGCCGCGCACCGTCGACCAGCGCCAGCACCTCGGCCACCAGCGCCGATTCGCCCTCGGCGGTGGCCTGAAGAAACGCGCCGGGCGGCGGCACCACGGGCACGCCGCCGAATTCCTGCACCGGCGCGCGGCGGGTGAGCACGGTCTCGTCCTCCCATGCCAGGCGCGCCAGATCATGCCGCTCGGACAGCCCGGCGAGCGCCAGCCGCAACGGGCCGTCGAGCGGCTTGCCCCCTCGCACGGCGATATCGAGCCCGGCGCGCGAGAGCGTCGCCGCCACGTCGAGCGCGCCCTTGCGGCTGGCCCCGGTCACTGCGAGATCGCGGGCCGCGCCGAGCGCGGGCATCAGGTCGGGATGCAGCAGCTGGCACTCGGGCACCTCGACCACCTGGTCGCTGGCGCGGGCGTGAAATCCCGCAAGCGCGCCGGATTTCGTGCGCCGCGCCGCCAGCACCGCACGGCGGCGCGAGGCGGGGGGCGAGGTCAGGACGGGGAGCATTTCGGCCTCGATTCCGTGCCCGCGCAGGGCGGCGCGCACCTGATCGGCCTTCCACCCGGCGACGAAGGGGTCGGAGGCGTGCTGAAGCTGGCAGCCGCCGCATTGCGCGAAATGACGGCAGGGCGCGCGCACGCGGTCGGGCGAGGGCGCGAGGATGCGGATATCGGTCAGGCGGGTGCCATCGGGCGTGCCGCTCACCTCTTCGCCCGGCAGGGTGCGCGGGGCAAAGAGCGGCCCTTCGGCCACGCCATCGCCGCGCGCCCCGAGCCGCAGGATACGGTGCGTGGTCACAGCAGGTCCTCGCGGCGCAGGGCGAAGCCCGAGGCGATCCAGCGCGATTCGATCTCGGAAAGGCGGCGGCCAAGTGCCGCCCCGGAATATTCCGGCATCAGGTCGGCGGCGCGCACCGGGCAGGTGGCCGCCGCGCCACGCCGCAGATCGCCGAACGCATCCGGCGCGGGCGGCGTGCCGAGGAGCGCCGCGCGCAGCAGCACGATATCGGCCCCGTCCGTGGCCCCGAAGCGATAGCCGATCTCTGCGTCGGACATGCCGCCTGCGATCCCGTCGCGCAGATGCGCCAGCCGCCGCGCCTCTGCGCGCGAGAGGCGGAGCCGGTCGGCGATATCCGCGCCGCCCAGCGCCGCGAGGCGGCGGAGCGGGTCGGGGGCCGTGCCCGTCTGCGATTCGAGGTGAACGAGCGGGGCGAGCGCCGCTGCATCGGCCCCCGGCAGGATCGCACCGAGCACGCCCGCCGCCTGCATCGCGGCGACCGAAGGCGCGGGATCGGGGGCGCCCAGAAGCTTGCGCATCTCTGCCCCGGTCCGCTCGCGCGAGAGGGTGGCGAGGCTGTCGCGCGCGGCGGCGCAGGCGGCCAATCCCTCAGGGTCGAGCCCGCCCGCAGGATCGCCGTAGCAGGCGTGAAAGCGAAAGAACCGCAGGATGCGCAGCGTATCCTCGCGGATGCGCGCGCCCGGATCGCCGATGAACCGGACACGCCGCGCGCGCAGGTCGTCCATCCCGCCGAGCGGGTCGATCACCTGGCCGTCGGGCGTTGCATAGAGTGCGTTCATGGTGAAATCGCGGCGGCGCGCATCGGCCTCGATGCTCTGGCCGAACGCCACATGCGCATGGCGGCCAAACGTCTCTGTATCGGCGCGAAAGGTCGTCACCTCGTGCGGAAGCCCGCCCGAGACGACGGTGATCGTGCCATGGTCGATGCCCGTGGGCACCGATTTCAGCCCGGCCTCGCGCGCACGGGTCATCACCTCTTCGGGATGCGCGTCGGTGGCGATGTCGATATCGACCACCGGCATGTCGAGCAGCGCGTTGCGTACGCAGCCGCCGACAAAGAGCGCCCGGTGCCCGCCC
>CAJXKX010000019.1 GCA_913055965.1 uncultured Roseovarius sp. | reverse complement strand
GGGGGGGGGGGGGGGGGGGGGGGGGGGGGGGGGGGGGGGGGGGGGGGGGTGGAGGGGGGGGGGGGGGGCGCAGGTTGGTGGGGAGGGGGATGGCTGAGCGGTGCTCCATGCGACGCCAAGGGCGCGCAGTCTGACTAGTTTTACGGTCTGCCGGAAGGCAATAATGCATCAAGGATGCAGCTTGCCTCGAACAATTGCCTTGCGCCGAAGCTCTTGTGACTTTGCCTTCTTTTGGCTTTTGGAAAGCCCATCGAAATCAGCGTGTGAATGATGCGGATTATTTTCCAAAGGACTTTCGTAGCACTCAATTGGGTTGGGTTCTTCCGCGCACTCACCGGGTGTTATGCCAAAGACGCCACCCGAACGTAGCCCGAGCGAGCGGAAATCGTCGAATGCCTGCTTCGCGGTAGTTGATGCTGAACGGTCGAGTGAGAGCTTGCCATCATCTTTCCGTGTCGGAATGAAGGCTTGACGGGTCGGAACGCCTTCCTCGATCCAGCTTGGATTTACTTGGCGGAACTGCACCTCACTCGGGTCGTTAATCTTCGTCATTAAGGACCACCGCTGTCATCATGTCGAACGCGTCGAAAAACTCTTCTGAGAATTCGCCGAAGGACTGGACTTCAAATACCTCTCCATCTGCGGAGCTACCATCAATTTCCAGCGAACCGTCAGGCATGATCTCGACGGCAAAACTCCAGCCCTGCTTGTCGAATTCCAACGAAATACCGCCGTCTTCAGTTGGGAAGATGCGAAACAGATCTGCCAAGTCCGCTCGCATGAAAATAAGCTGGGTCGCCCGCATGCCGGCTAGATGAACGAGTTGTTCGCCTTGACCATCTCCGAGCCATCCCTTCTCGATTTTGGACAAGTCCTGCAAGCGCCTGATACACCTCGTAACGTCTTCGTCGTAAGGTCGAACAAGGTCTACCGAGTAAACTTCCTCGACACCCTTGAACTCGTCGTGTGCGTCGAGAGCGATTGAGATCGAAAACTCAACAGGAGAGAAAAGTTGTCCATTGAACTGATCTACTGTCAACGAGACGCCTTCGAGAGGTAGTAGAAGATCGCCATATTCCTCGGTTTGAACCTGAACAGTATTGCGAGTTGCATCGATCCCCGTCAAGCTGCCGAAGCCTTCGAATTCTTTGGTGTAGGTTTCGCGCACTCGTGTCAGCAGGTTCTTTCGTCTATAGGAATCCAAGCTGACAACTTTACCATCTTGACCTAGCTGTCCTTGAAATTCAATCCGTTCATCATCTTGAATGTTCGCGCCGAGCTTTGACAAAGCAAGGATAGCATCCTGCGGGAGAGCTTGAGGGAATAAGTCGTGTGCAGCATCATCATAGATTTTTGCGACACGCTCAAATGCTCTCGAAACAATATCTTCCATCTCATCACCGATATTCGGAAGACTTTGCTGCGCGACTTCGTTCTCAAGAGACAGTTTTGGTACAGCGCTACCATCCTCGATGTCGATAAGAGCGAAGGAGATCGCTTTATCAAATCCCTGAGGAACCCGCTTTCGGTCGGGATTATTTTGCCGGAATTCTTGCTTGGCGAGAGCGGCGATCAGGTCACGCAATGCGGGCAAGTCAGACAGCACGTCAAGAGGAAGACGGGCGTTTGTGAACCTACGCCCGACATACCGGAGAGAAAATGACTTGCTTTCATCATCCATAGGAACGGAGTTGCATGTTGTTGCCTAGTCCGTCAAGCTGCCTTGTTGCCACTTGCACGCATGTCGTGACCGCGTTCTGTACTTTGCATGAACATCGACTTCGAGGCTGGTGCGCTCACCGCTCCCACAAAACCAACCCCGCGTTTCCTTTCACATCGCGATTTCCTGGGTCTCCTCACCGCTCGATCCTCGCCACGATCCGCAGGCCGATCACCGGGCCGACGAGGTCGGGGAAGGCGGTGACGCCGAAATCGTGCCGGTCGATGTCGCCGGTCAGGAGCACGGTGAGGCGGGTGAGGTCCGACGGGTCGGTGTCGCGGGGGCGGTAGTGGGTGGCTTGAAGCGTCACCTCGCGGGTGGTGCCGCGCACGGTGAGCAGACCCTCGACCCGGGCTGCGCGCAGCGTGCCGGTGATGCGGGTCGAGCGGAAGGTGATCACCGGGTGGCGCGCGGTATCGAGCCCCTGCGGCCCGCGCATCGCCTGCGTGGCGAGGAAGAAGCCCGCGCGCGTGCCCTGCGCGTCGAGCGTGACGGTGACGTGGCTCTGCCCCGGGTCGGCGAGGTCGAGCGCCATCTCGGCGGTGCGCACGGGCATGGTGCCGTGCCCGGCGTGTCCGGCGAGGGTATAGGTGAAGCCCACCACCGAGCGCGCGGCGTCGAGCCGGTAGGGGGCGGGCGCGGCGAGGGCCTGCGCGGCCAGCAGGAGGAGGGCGGGGGCGAGGCGGATCATGCCCGCCATTCTAGGCGCGCACGGGCGCGGGCGGGGGTCACATCTGCTCGACTGCCCAGGCGCCGGGGCGGCCCGAGAGGTGCCACTCGGCGGGCGGCGCGCGGCGGTCGCGGCGGCGGGCGAGGTGCCAGCGGTCGGCCTGCGCCGCGTGGGCGGGGGCCATGTGCCAGCGGCTCTCGACCCCCGGCGCGCCGCCCTCGCCGGGGGTGAGGATCAGCCCGAGGGGGGGCTGCGCCGCGCGGGCGGCCCCCTCCTCGGCGGCGAGGTGCAGGCGGCGGACGGGGGTGAGGCCGGGGGGCGCGGGCAGGTCGGCCACCACGAGGGGCGCCGCGCCGCTGCGCAGCGCCTCTTCCATGCACCACAGCAGATCGGTGCGGTGGGGGGCTGCGACGAAGATCAGCCGCCCCGGCTCGATCCATGGCACGATGCCGCAGGGATCGGGCCGGTCGGTGGCCCAGGCGGGGGCGATCCACAGCACCGGCCCCGAGAGCGCCCCCGCCACCAGCATCGCCCATGTGTGGCGCGCGGGGCCGCAGCCCTCGTGCAGCCGCCCGGGGGCGAGGGCCGCGGGGCCCGCGATGGGAAGGGCCGGGTGCAGGGGGCGGGCGAGGGCGGTCATGCCCGGAGGATAGAGTGTTCTCTTTATGTTCTCAAGAGGGCGGAAGCCGGCACAGGAAAAGGCCCGGTGCACGAGGCACCGGGCCGAAGCGCGGGCGGACGGGGCGCGTGGCCCCGCGCACGCCGTTCAGAACTTTACCTCGAATCCGGCGGTGGCCGCGTAGTGCCGGGCGTGATCGGAGAACGCGCCGTGCACGTTGATGAAGACCGCGCTGTTGGCGGTCAGTTCCGCCCCCGCCTCGAGCCGGACATCGAGACGCAGGTCATCCGCGTCGGAGATCGGCGCCAGCGTCGCGCCGCCATTGATCGGCACGCCCTGCCCGGTGCCGCTGAAGCTGCCGGTGCCGGCGAGTTCGAGCGCGCTGTAGTAGCGGCTGCCCTTGTGGAACTGTTCGATCATGGCGCGGATGCCGAGCCGGCCATAGGCCGTGTCCTCGTCGAAGCTGGCGACCGCGACGCCGCCATTGCTCTCGGTGTAGGCATCCACCGAATGGTATTCGTAACCCAGCGCCGCGAACGGGGTGAGGTGCAGCGCCGCGGGATTGACCGCGTCCTTGCCCAGCGGCCGCGGGGCCTGCCGGAAACCGATCTCGACCTCGGCACCGAACGATTCGCCGTCGGGCGTGCCGACGAAGGTCGTGGCGCCCGCAACGCGGTTGTTGGTGAAATCATGCCATGCGTACTGGATGTTGCCCTGGGTGTAGAACCCGTCGGACTGCGCGTAGACCGAGTAGAGTTGCAGCGTGGTCGAGTCGGTGTCGAGCGACGACAGCGCCGCCTTCTGGTCGGCCTCGATTTCGCTGTAGCCGAGCGATGCCCCGAACCGCGCCATCCCGGAGGCGACGGGCAGCGCGTGATCGGCCCCGACGAGGATGCCGTAGCCGTCGAAATCGAGCGCGACATTGCTGCCATCCGCGTCGGTGTCGCCGGTGAAGGCCGAGACGCTGGCATAGCCGCGCAGGCCGTTCATGCCGAACATGTCGTTGGCGACCTGCGCGTCGCGGGTCACGGTGTCGCCCTCCATCCCGGCGAGTGCCGCGGGGCCGTAGGCGAGACGCCGCACCTGCGAGCGGTGGTGATCCATCACCAGCCGGGTGCTGTCTCGATACTGGTTCAGCGGGATCAGCTGGCCGCCTGCCTGCGCGGCGACGGTGAGGCATTGCAGCAGCGCCGCCGCAAAGGCGGAGGCCGCGTCGCCGCCTTCGCGCAGCTGGTTGAGGCTGGCCGAGCAGCCGTTCGGCGTCGAGAAGGCGAGGTCGATGTAATCCTCTTCGGTGGTGCCGTCGGCATTGGTCACGAGGCCGAAGGGGGCGGTGGTGAAGGACGTGCCGTCCTGCACGAAGGCGTTGGTGCCATCGGTGGCGATGGCGGGGTTGCCCGAGTCATCCTCGAAATCGGCATCGACCACGGTGATCAGGTTGACGCCGAGGTCGTTGAGATCGCCGGAAATGCTGCCGAAGCTGAGCGACGGGTTGCCGTCGTCGCGGTCCTCGTCGGTGACGAGGATGATCGTGGTGCTGGCACCGACGGTGATCGGATAGGTCCGCAGGATGAAGTCGATGGCGGAGAACCCGTCTTCGAAGCCGCCACTGGTCAGGAGGTCGCCGGTCGCGGTCGAGAAGGCCGCCGCGTTCCCGAAGAAGCCGCCACCTACCTCGATCAGACGTCCGAGATTGTCCGCGCCGAAATCGCCGCCGATGTCGTTGCCGAAGCCGGTCAGTCCGAAATTGACAGTGGAAAAGCCCGATCCGGTAAGCGACGTCTCGATTTCCGAGGCGAATGTCCCGAGGAAGGTCTGTTCGCCGCCCATGGACCCCGACTCGTCCACGGCGAAAATCAGGTTGGCGGTGGTTTGCGCCATCGCCGCGGAGCAAAAGCCGGTGGCGACGAGGAACGTCGTCGCTTTCAATGCGTTGGTTGCGAATTTCAGGCCCATTATCCCGTCCCCCCTTTGCCAAAATATCCGTTCGCCCATCGATGCGCGCTACGGATCTGTTGTTTCAATAATCCCCCTGACCATAAGGATATCGAAGAACGCCCGTCAACGATGGCGGACGCCGCCGCAAAGGCACATCCGCGCCTGCGGCATGGTTGCAACACACGCCATGCATGTCCGGAGGGGGGAGGGGGAGAGGCCCCCGGGCCCGTGGCCCGGAGGTACCGTGCGCGGTCAGCCGCGGTTCATGCGGTTCTCGATCAGGTCATCGACAACCGAAGGATCGGCCAGCGTCGAGGTGTCGCCCAGCGCGCCGTAATCGTTCTCGGCGATCTTGCGCAGGATACGGCGCATGATCTTGCCGGAGCGGGTCTTGGGCAGGCCGGGGGCCCACTGGATCAGGTCGGGCTTGGCGATCGGGCCGATTTCCTGCCGGACCCATGTCTCCAGTTCCTTGCGCAATGCGTCGGTCGGTTCCACGTCGTTCATCAGGGTGACATAGGCATAGATGCCCTGGCCCTTGATGTCGTGCGGATAGCCCACCACGGCCGCCTCGGCCACCGAGGCGTGGGCGACAAGTGCGCTTTCGACCTCGGCGGTGCCCATGCGATGGCCCGAGACGTTGATCACGTCATCGACGCGGCCGGTGATCCAGTAATAGCCGTCGGCGTCGCGGCGGCAGCCGTCGCCGGAGAAGTAATAGCCTTTGTACTGCTGGAAATACGTGGCCTCGAAGCGGGCGTGGTCGCCCCAGACGGTGCGCATCTGGCCCGGCCAGCTGTCCTTGAGCGCCAGCACGCCGGAGGCCTCGGTCTCGGTGATTTCCTTGCCGGATTCGGGCTCGAGCACGGCGGGGGCCACGCCGAAGAACGGCGTGGTGGCCGAGCCGGGCTTCGTGGGCGTGGCACCGGGCAGGGGGGTGATGAGGTGCCCGCCCGTTTCCGTCTGCCACCACGTGTCCACGATTGGGCAGCGGCCCTTGCCCACGTTGTCGTTGTACCAGTTCCACGCCTCGGGGTTGATCGGCTCGCCCACGGTGCCCAGCACCTTGAGCGACGAGAGATCGCAACGGCTGACAAACTCGGTGCCTTGCCCCATCAGCGCGCGGATGGCGGTGGGGGCGGTGTAGAACTGGTTGACCTTGTGTTTCTCGCAGACCTGCCAGAAGCGGCTTGCATCCGGGTAGGTGGGCACGCCCTCGAACATGAGCGTGGTCGCGCCGTTGGCGAGCGGCCCGTAGACGATGTAGCTGTGGCCGGTGACCCAGCCCACATCGGCGGTGCACCAGAAGATGTCGCCGGGGTGATAGTCGAACACCAGTTCCTGCGTCATCGCGGCATAGACGAGATAGCCACCGGAGGTGTGGACCACGCCCTTGGGCTGGCCGGTGGAGCCGGAGGTGTAGAGGATGAAGAGCGGGTCCTCGGCGCCCATTTCCTCGGGCGGGCAGTCGGCATCGGCCTTCTCGGCCTCTTCGTGCCACCAGAAATCGAGATCGCGGCGCCAGGCGACCTGCCCGCCGGTGCGCCGCACGACAAGGCATTTGACGTCGTCGGTGTCGTGCAGCAGCGCCTGATTGACGTTGTCCTTGAGCTTGGTCTTGCGTCCGCCGCGCGGGGCCTCGTCGGCGGTGATGACGAGCTTGGCGTCGCAGCCGTTGACGCGCGCGCCCAAGGCGTCGGGGGAGAAGCCCGCGAAGACCACCGAGTGAATCGCGCCGATGCGCGCGCAGGCCAGCATGGCATAGGCCGCCTCGGGGATCATCGGCAGGTAGATCACCACCCGGTCGCCGCGCCCGACGCCGAGGTTCTTCAGCACGTTGGCCATGCGGCAGGTCTGGGCGTGCAATTCGTTGTAGGTGATGTGCAGCGCCTCGTCGCCTGGCTCGTCCGGCTCCCAGATGATCGCGGTCTGATCGCCGCGCGTGGCGAGGTGGCGGTCGATGCAGTTGGCGGCGACATTCAGCGTGCCGTCCTCGAACCACTTGATCGAGACATTTCCGAAATCGAAATTCACGTCCCGCACGCGGCTGAAGGGCTTGATCCAGTCGATGCGCTTGCCGTGCTCGGCCCAGAACGCCTCGGGGTCGTTGACCGACGCCTCGTACATTTCCTTGTATCTGGCGGCGTCGACATGGGCCTTGGCGGCGAAATCCGCGCTGGGCGCGTAGGTCTGATCGGACATGGTGGCTCCTCCTCGCTGTTGCGGCCGGATCGAAAAGGACAGGCGCCCCGCTGTCAACAGGGAGAGTGACAGCAGGGCGGGGGATCGGCCTCAGATGGCCAGATATTCAGCGCGGAGCTCTTCGTTTTCAAGCACTTCCGCGGCGCTTCCGTCGAACACGATGCCGCCGGTGTCGAGGATCACGGCGCGGTCGGCCAATTCGAGCGCGCGCACGGCGTTCTGTTCGACGAGGATCGTGGTGATGCCCTGTTCCTTGATGATGCGCAGGGTCTTCTCGATCTCGTCGACGATCACCGGGGCGAGGCCTTCGTAGGGCTCGTCCAGAAGCAGCACCTTGATGTCGCGCGCGAGCGCGCGGGCCACCGAGAGCATCTGCTGCTCGCCGCCCGAGAGCGTCGTGCCCTCCTGCTTGCGGCGCTCCTTGAGGCGGGGGAAAAGCTCGTAGAGGCGCTCGATCGACCAGCCGATGGGCGGGGCGATCTGGGCGAGTTGCAGGTTTTCCTCGACGGTGAGGCCGGGGATGATGCAGCGATCCTCGGGCACGAGGCCGATGCCTGCCGCCGCCGCCTCGTGGCTGCGCATGGTGTGCAGCGGCTGGTGATCGAGCCAGATCTCGCCATGGGTCACCTCGGGGCTGTCCATCCGCGCGATGGAGCGCAGGGTCGAGGTTTTGCCCGCGCCGTTGCGGCCCAGAAGGGCGAGGATCTCGCCCTCGTGGACGTTGAAGCTGATGTTCTGGACGATGTAGCTCTCGCCGTAATAACTCTCCATGTTCCACACCGAGAGGAAGGCGGGGGCGGTTTCGGCGTAGTTCTTGCCCTTGGAAAAGTCGGGTTTGACGTTCATGATCCGCGCTCCTGTCAGGCCGTCTCGCCGAGATACGCTTCGCGCACCTTGGGATGGCCCTTGATGTTTTCGGGGGTGTCCTCGACCAGCGGGCTGCCCTGCGCCAGCACGGTGATCCGCTCGGCGAGGGAAAAGACCACGTGCATGTCATGCTCGATGATCGCGATGGTGATGTCGCGCTCGTCCTTGATCTGCTTGAGCAGGTCGATGGTGTTGTTGGTGTCGGCGCGCGCCATGCCCGCCGTCGGTTCGTCGAGCAGCAGCAGCTTGGGGTTCTGCGCGAGGCACATGCCGATTTCCAGCCGTCGCTTGTTGCCGCGCGACATCGAGGCGGAATGCATGTGGCGCTGATCCTGCAGGTTGAGATCCTCGAGCATGGATTCGGCCTGCTCGACGATCTCGCGCTCGTTCGAGGTGTCCTCGAAGGCGTGCATCCGGAACACCCCGTCGCGCTTGGCGAAGATCGGGATCATCATGTTTTCCAGCACCGTCAGGTCGCCGAAGATCTCCGGCGTCTGGAACACGCGGGAAATGCCCATCTGGTTGATCTCGTAGGGCTTGCGCCCCAGCACCGACTGGCCCTGGAACAGGACCGAGCCGGTATCGGGGATAAGCTTGCCGATCAGGCAGTTGAGCAGGGTGGACTTGCCCGCCCCGTTCGGCCCGATGATCGCGTGCACCGTGTTTTCCGCGACGCTGAGGTTCACGTCCCCCAGTGCCTGCAGCCCGCCGAAGCGCTTGTTGACGTTCTTGACTTCGAGAATGCCCATGTCGTGCGCTCCTTATTCGGCGGGGGTGGACTGGGTGGATTTCTTGCCTTCCTTGGCCTTCTTGCGGCGGAAGAGGCGCGCGACGCGCTGGCCGCCCTCGACAAGGCCGCCGGGCAGGAAGATCACCACCAGCATGAACATCAGGCCGAGCGTCAGGTGCCAGCCCTTGCCGACGAAGGGATAGATCATCGTCACCACCAGGTCTTCCAGCCCGTCGGGCAGGAAGGCGAACCACGAATGCAGGATGTCGGAATTGATCTTGGAGACGATGTTCTCCATGTACTTGATCACCCCCGCGCCCAGCACCGGCCCGATCAGCGTGCCGACGCCGCCGAGAATGGTCATCAGCACCACCTCGCCGGAGGCCGTCCAGAACATCCGCTCGGGGCCCGCGAGCGGGTCCATCGAGGCCATGAGGCCACCGGCAAGCCCGGCATACATGCCCGAGATCACGAAGGCCGCGAGCGCGTAGGGACGTGCGTTGAGGCCCGTGTAGGTCATGCGCGTGTTGTTGCACTTGATCGCCCGCAGCATCATCCCGAAGGGCGAGCGGAAGATGCGGATCGACAGGTAGAAGGCGATCAGCATCACCACGGCGCTGAAATAGTAGCCGGCCGAGAAGGTGAAGACCCAGTCGCCCATGACCATTTCGGTCGCGCTGCGCATTTCCAGGCCGAACAGGTTGGGCACCGGAATGCCGCCATCCGCGGTGGTCTGCTGGCCGAGGATGCGCGGGTCCTGCAGGGTCAGTTGCAGCCCGGTTTCGCCGCCGGTCAGGCCCTTTTGGAGCAGGCCCTGCTCATCGGGCCCGTCCATGTCGGTGGCCAGAACCGAATAGGCCAGCGCGTAGGACATCTGCGCGAAGGCCAGCGTGAGGATCGAGAAGTAGATCCCCGAGCGGCGCAGCGAGACATACCCGATCAGCAGCGCGAACAGGCCCGACATGACGACCGCGAGGGTCAGGGCGGGCAGCACGTTCATGCCAAACAGCTTGAACATCCACATCGCCGCGTAGGAGCCCACGCCGATGAAGGCCGCGTGGCCGAAGGACAGATAGCCCGTCAGGCCGAACAGGATGTTGAAGCCGATGGCGAAGATGCCGAAGATCACGAAGCGCTGCATCAGGTCGGGATAGCCCGCGTTGAACTGCGCCATCGCCGAGTCCACCGGGAAGGGGTTGAGGATGAAGGGTGCCAGCATCGTCAGCGCGGCGACGATCAGCAGAAGGGTGACGTCTTTCTTTGCGAGACCGAACATGGATCAGTCCTCCATCACGCCCTTGCGGCCCATCAGGCCACGCGGACGCGTCAACAGAATGATGATGGCGACCAGATAGATGATGATCTGGTTGATGCCGGGAATGAGATCGATGACGGCCCCCATCGACGCGAAGGATTCGAGGATGCCGAGCAGGAAGCCCGCCAGCACCGCACCGGGCAGGCTGCCCATGCCGCCGACGACCACCACCACGAAGCTGAGCACGAGGAAATCCATCCCCATGTGATAGTTGGGCGGGTTGATCGGCACGTACATCACCCCCGCAAGCCCCGCCACCGCGGCGGCGATGCCGAACATGATGGTGAAGCGCTTGTCGATGTTGATGCCCAGAAGCTGCACCGTCTCGCGATCGGCCATGCCCGCGCGCACCACCATGCCGAAGGTGGTGAATTGCAGGAAGGCGAAGACCGCGCCGATGATCACCGCCGCGAAGGCGAAATACACGAGCCGCCAGTAGGGGTAGATGATGGTGTTGGGATCGAACCCGATCAGCGTGCCGAAATCGAACGAGCCGCGGAACGCGTCCGGGGCCGGGGTCGGGATCGGGTTGGCACCGTAGTAATACTTGACGATCTCCTGCAGCACGATGGCGAGGCCGAAGGTCACGAGGATCTGATCGGCATGCGGACGCTTGTAGAAATGCTTGATCAGGCCGCGTTCCATGACCACGCCCACCAGGATCATGATCGGGATGGCGAAGAGGATCGAGAGCGGCACCGACCAGTTCAGGATGCCGCCGCCGAGATCGGGCCCGAGCCAGTGCTCGATATAGGTCGTGTCGACCTTGAGCGGATTGCCGAGAAAGTCGGTCCTCGTCTCGTCGATCGTGGTGAAGCTGATGTTGAGGATGCGCGACAGCGTGACCGCGCAGAAGGCGCCGATCATGAACAGCGCCCCATGGGCGAAATTGACGACCCCGAGCGTGCCGAAAATCAGCGTCAGGCCCAGCGCGATCAGCGCATAGGCCGAGCCCTTGTCGAGCCCGTTGAGAATTTGAAGAATGATTGCGTCCATTGTTCCCACCCATGGGTTAGAGGCGATGGTGGTCTTGTGCGGAGGCGGGCCGCCCCTTGGGGGCCCGGCGAACCGGCCGCGCGAGGGCGCGGCCGGTCCCCGGCGTCAGATCAGACGCCGTTGTTGCACGAACCGAGCGCGCCGCCCGCGAATTGCGGGTGATCCGGCGGGTAGGTGACCTGCTCGACCGGCGTGACCTCGACGATTTCCAGCAGGTCGAACTCGGAGGAGGGGTTCTCTTTCCCCTTCACGACGAGCACGTCCTTGAAGCACTGGTGATCCTCGGCGCGGTAGAGCGTCGGGCCGTTGCCCATGCCGTCGAACTCGAAGCCCTCGAGCGCCTCGACCACCGCGCAGGGCGCGAAGGAGCCGGCGCGTTCCACGGCATCCGCATAAAGCAGCGCCTGCACGTAGCAGGTATGCGCCGCCTGGCTGGGCGGGAAGCCGTATTTCTCGCCGAAGGACTTGACGAACGCCTTGGAGCCCTCGTCCTGCAGCGACCAGTGCCAGTTGGTCGAGCCGAAGATGCCCTTGACGTTCTCGCCCGCGCCGCGCGCCATCAGGCGCGAGTAGAGCGGAACGATGATCTGGAAGTCCTTGCCGTTGACCTGCTTGTCGCGCAGGCCGAACTGCACGGCGTTGGTCAGCGAGTTGACCATGTTGCCGCCGTAGTGGTTGAGCACCAGCGTGTCGGCGCCCGACTGCAGCACCGGCGCGATGTACGAGCTGAAATCGGTCTGGGTGAGCGGGGTCTTGACCGCCGCGACGGTTTCCCAGCCCATGGCCTCGGTCGAGGCGCGCACGGCCTCCTCGGTGGTGTAGCCCCAGTTGTAATCGGCGGTCAGGTGATAGGCCTTGCGGTCGGTGCCATAGGCGTTGGCCAGCACCGGCGCGAGCGCCGCGCCCGACATGTAGGAGTTGAAGAAGTGGCGG